>JBMNNU010000091.1:0-11713 GCA_050942695.1 Chloroflexota bacterium | reverse complement strand
CAGGCCGTACACCGCCGCCAGGTAGAGGGTGTACAGAAAGCTCCAGTGGGCGGTGGGTTCGCCGGCGCGGGTCGCAGGCCACCAGCCCACAGCGAAGCTGAATCCGTGGCCGGCAAGCACTTGCCGCGAAAGGGCATCATAGGAGATCTGGTCGTAAATGCCCGGCAGCGCCACCACCATGTCACCCTGATAGACGACAGCCGCTAAGCGAATAACAATGGCTACAACCACGATAATGGAGAACATCGCTTTCCCACAGTTGATGGTTTGCACGAAACGAGTTTCAACAACTAGTTATTGGCTATGCCAATTTGTGAGCCTATTAAGAAAATCACGACCCGTTCACTTTGTAGACCTTGATGGTAGGTCCTGGTCGATCACGTTCCCAGAGACTGATTATCGGACCGTATAGTTCGTCGAAGACGAAAGGCGGGTCATAGTCGACTCTGTACGGCCTGAACTCTTTTACCAGCTTCAATTCCTTATCTAGTAAAGCATAGAACTCTCTACGTGCCATGTCCTTACTTTTATTAACCAGGGAAAGCTCATAGATGTAACTGGTAGCGATCAGATAGTCGAATCCTTGCTCTCTGTACCATAAGATGGGATGGTCAGACAGTCCTGTGCCACCCACTTCTGTCAACGCATAGGTCCTGGAGGAGTTTGGGCGGGGGCGTGCTGCTGTAGATAAAGGCGGACCGTGAGTTGGCCAGTCTGTGGCGATGCTCGACCCTGAGGGGATGTTGTCCTCAATCCATCGCTTTGCTTCTTCCCGGGTATCCTCGCGAGTCAAAAGCAAGTCGTGCTGGACACTGTAAGCAAGAGGTTGGGCAATGGCTGCAGCGGCTATGACTACCGTAATAGCCAACCCATACTGCGAGCTCCTTGTTCTCATGTAGGCTGCCGTGACCACAACCATCTCCGCGGCAAATAAAGCTATGAAAGGGATCAGAGGCAAGGCATATCGTGCAAAATAGTGCTGGGTTGATCCTATGAGTAGGAAATATGACAGTGGGAAGGATAGGAGCAATATGCTCATCCTCTCACCAGTCTTCATAGCTAATACGGATCGACGCATCGCTCCAACAAAACCAAGCGCCAGTAGTAAGGGCCCTACTCCATACAGCATAGTCTTTCCATAAAACAACCATCCCGGAAGAGTATCAACCTGCCAAGCGTCAAAACCACCGGTCAGACCAGCACGGTATTGGCCCAAGCATTCGTTGAGATAAGGCGTCGGGTTAACCAGGATTTGAGGTGACCCCAAAACGAAACCAGTGATGAACAGTCCAGAACAAAGAACGATAATCTGAAGTCTTTTAGCGATATATGCCGTTTTTCCATCGTGCCCAATTACAAAGGCTGCCCACGCCAATGAAAATGCGACAGGCAAAGCGGTCCACTTCATTGCCTCAGCAAAGCCGCCAACAAGGCTTGCAAGATAGATGTAACGGCGATCTCGATGTTTCACCCCGAGAGCAGCAATACTTACGGCGAAGATCACGAAAAACCCCATACCGACATCGGGTACGGAGTAATGGGAATCTCGAACGTGCAGAAAGGTTACTGCAAGAAACGCGGCGGCGATTGTACCAACTGCTCTTCCGGCCAATGCCACACCCAAAAAGTAGAGAGCAAAAACCGTTATAGAGCCAAGTACGGCACTAGTTGTACGGCCAAGCAGGTAGAAAGCTGTGGGATCATTTCGGAAAGCCGCCTCAAACGCCTGCGCTGAACTAAAGAACTGTAAAACTATCCCGACTAAAAAATAGCCAGCATATTCTAAAAAGAGGATATTAGACAGCCCTGTAGCCGCATAAGGGGGGTTATTGATGACTCCGGCCCCCAATTTGGCAGCGGTATTGACATAGAAATGCTCATCGTAGTGATAGGTATAAGGAAGCCCAAATTCAATCCCCCATATTCGCAAGCCGAGAGCAAGCACAACAAGCATAACTGGTACAATAATGCTTTTCATACGATAGCCCAGATCAGCCGGTATGTGGGAATAACACAATATTCCAGTTAAGAGGCATTCGGGCGATACTGGGACTCTAAGTATTTGGCCCGAGATCAGGTGCACAACTGGATCGGCATCTCCGACCTCTATGCCGCCATTTCCGCGGAAGCGGAAATCTAAAGCGCTTGACGCACGGTGTGGTCTGGCCCCCCGCGAAAGCGAGGGTGACGAAGATGAAGTCGGTGGCGGCAAAGGGCAGGTTATCTTGAGCCATGTGCTTAGGGTGCTCGTCGGCAAGCATCTACAACTGACTAGCATGGTCAAGATGCAAGATTCAAAGATGAACCAAGACCTGAATGAGTTGCCAGTAATTGCTAGTGAGACTAATGAGTTGCTGGCGCTTAGGGAAGAAAAGAAAACAGGCTAGGGGGATTAGAAGTAAGCGCACCGAGGCCGCTGATAGCAAAATCAGCTTGTAGAGCTGAGCCGCTGTATGGCAATGATGTTTCCTAAAGAAGAGAATCTTACCCTGATACAGGTGAAGAAACATTCTGCTTGCCACCTGTCGAGTGCTCTGGCCTCCATGATGCACTACCTCTGCCTGGGGCACCCAATACACTTTCCAACCCTGCCGGCGAAGCCGGTAGCAGAGATCTACCTCTTCTGAGTATATAAAGTATTCTTCATCTAGAAGTCCAACCTGTTCCAGCGCTTCCCGGCGCAGGATCAGACAGGCTCCTTGTGCCGTTTCTACTTCCAATGGCGCCTGTGTACACCAGATGTTCGTGGGGTAGCAGGCGTACGGGTGCAAGAGATCAAGGTGAAACAGCCGCCACAGCTCGCGGGGCAGCGTCGGCGTGGGAAAGCATGATATCTGCAACGTACCGTCAGGATTCAACAGCTTCGCCCCCGCAGCGCCCACGAATGGATGCTCCTCCATAAAACTCACCAGCGACTCCAGGGCTCCCGGCTGGACTTCTGTGTCCGGGTTGAGCAGAAGCAGGTAGCGGCCAGCGCTCGCTTTGATAGCTTGGTTGTTGGCACGGGCAAAGCCAACGTTCTCATGGTTCTCGATAAGCCGAACATCAGGGAACTTCTCACGAACCATCTGCACACTGCCGTCAAATGAACTGTTATCGACAACCAGCATCTCGAATTTACAGTTCAGCAAGCCGTCGTATACCGACTCGAGGCATCGGCGTAAAAGCGGTTGAGTATTCCAGCTTACAATGATGATGGAAAGATTCATTTATCCCATCTCATGCTCTTCAGCAGGCAGCCTCCGATTGGCCTGCTCGATCGCCACCAATCCTCCAAGGAAGATCCACCCTAACACGCTCGACCTGAACCCATCGAAACCGATGTTGTACACGAACGGTAACACCCAGTCCCCCAGCATTCCTGCCACCAGGGTCCCCACCAGCCCTCCCAACGCTCCGCAAACGTAGGCTTTCTCGAAGTCCACCACACCATTTTTGCGCAGCTTGAGAGCGAGCCGCCCAACCTCAAATGCGAACCAGAGAAAGCAGGCAAGCCCCAGCAACCCGATTTGGGCGATGAGATCCACGTAGTTATTATGAGAATTGAAGTTGATAGCGTACCCATAGATCGGGAATAGTGGTGTATATGCATAATAGTTGGCCGGCCCGAGACCTATAAGAGGGCTGGTTTCGAGAATCTGCGCCAGAATAGTCCAGGCTTCCACTCTCGTCGTGAGGCTGTAAAGATTGTCTCCTGCCAACACCAGACCGAGGGCACGCGGCGGATCCACAGCGATCAGCGCGATAACTACCATGGTCGCTACCAGACCAAGCCGCGGGGCGCCGATCCAAAGGGTGGCGATCACGGCAACGGTCGCTGGTAGCCAGCCTGAAGTCCAGCCACCCCCTTGGTAGAAAGCGACGTAGAGGGTAATGAGCGTCAGCCCGAACAGAGCGAAGCGTGATGGCACCAACAGCTTGGAATTAAATCCCGCCTGGCTGATAGACAATGCAGCTATCCAAACCCAGAACAAGCTCCCCGATGATCCTGATGAAAAGAAATCCGATGTGACGTGAGACAACTGAGGTACTAACCTTCCGATTATGAACAGGGCACCAAGGAACAGGAAGAGCCAGACCAGCCACCGAAGCCAAAGAATGTTACGCAATTGGTGTCCCGCCAGCAGGAAGGCTGCTGCGGAAAGGAGGAAGATGGCAAGTCCCCCCAATTGAGCTCGGAGGGAGGCTGTCTGAGCATAAACTAACCACGGTTCTGTGCCCGCAATGAAAGATAGAACCACAGCCCCACAGAGGACTAACAACGGAAGAATAGGCTGCGATGGATAGAGCCGCAGCTCGCGTCGGGCAAGCATCTCGATAATCCAGAGTCCGACTAGCGCAGGCAATAAAAGCGCAGCAAGGTTCAGACTCGTCCCTGTACCTGTTCCGAGGCCATAAGGAACGACCAAACCGCTCAAGATCACGAACATTAACCCAAGGGGCGGCCAACGAAGGACGAGAAGAACGCCAGCACCTACCACTACCAGGAATGTCGTCTCACGGTAAAGAGCGTTAAACACTAGAAAGAGGACGGCGATCAGCACAGCAGGGACGACAAGCTGCTGAAGCGCAAATCGACTGTTTTTATCTTTCATCAGGTGGCCTGCCGAGGCGCGTGAAGAAGCGAACGGCCGCAACAGCCTGAATGGATATGGCTTAAGATTCGGTCGCATAGCAGACTCGTGCAACGTCCGGCCCCATCTCCCCAAAACGTCCCTGAAGGAAATCTCTCATCCCTAAAACAATGGCGTCGCGTCTCAGACCGTACGACCGGTCCCAATAGCTAGGCTTTAAGCTCCAAGCGGCTACCGTCCGTAGCGCGCGGAACATCACATGCAAGACAGGAAGCCAGCGAATATGGGGCGGGCTATTCTTCCAGAAGAACAAAAGCGCATTGCGTGTCATGTAATAGCTGTTGCACGGCGAAGTCTTCCCCAGAGAGGCGGAGACCTTGTGCCACATTACGGCTCGAGGCGCATACAACAGTTTGAAGCCATGGCGCTGAACTCGCGCACACCACTCGACATCCTCGTAGTTCAGGTGGTAAATAGGGTCTAGAGCACCAGCCATCTCGACCACCTGCCTGCGAACGAGCACGCAACAACCAGCAATGAAGTCTACAGATTCCGGTTCTGTAGATTGCGCGTACGTGCCAACCGGCTGAAACATCCCCCGGTGCCAGACGACACCTCGCCACCAATCTACAAAGCTCCCAGCAGCAAAAACAGTATCGGGTGAATCCATGCAGTACATCGTAGGACCAACCATGCCGGCATCCGGATAAGATTCGGCAACCTTTACCAATTCCGTCAGCATCGTCGGTGCTACTATGGTATCGTTGTTCAAGATAAGGAAATAATCGGACCCATTAGCGAGCGCATGGCGGATTCCTACATTGTTGCCTGCTGCATATCCTTGGTTGTGTCCCAGCTCAAGGATGTCTAGGTAAGGAAATGTAGACCCGATCTTCCGCACCGAGTCGTCCGTCGAGCCATTGTCGACAACCACTATTTCGTACGAAGGATAGTCCAGCTTTTCAAGGGAATGAAGGCAGATAATGGTATCGGCAGGTCGATTCCAGTTGAGGATAACAATACTCACACGCGGATAATCACTCGCTCTGGCCATTCCTTGTGTCTCCCCAACCAGGACTATGACATCGCTTCCCGATAATCTCTATTCGCATTCCCCTAACCCTGCATTATTGTTATCAGGGATAGCAAATTGCCGTTAGGTGTGGACTATCGCCCTTTTGCCAGCAACATCTCTCAAATGGATCTGCAACTGTTCGACCGAGCGTTCCCACGTCCAGTGACAAAGTACATGCTCTCGTGCTTGATGACCGTATTCATCGCGCAACTTGGAATGCAGCAGAAGTGTTTGAGTGGCTTCAGCAAAGGCTTGCTTGTCCCGCGGAACGAGCAACCCCGTCACCCCGTCCACCACCGACTCACGAACACCTCCATCAGCCACTGCCACCAAAGGGGTACCACAAGCCATCGCCTCCAACGGCACCAAGCCAAACGGTTCATGCCAGGGGGCGTAAACTACCAGTGCGGCCTCATTGTATGCCCGAACTAGTTCATCCTGAGACACCCCCACATCAATACGCAGATCCACGCTCCATCGTCCTGCTAGAGATTCCAAATATCTGCGTTCCCCCACGATCTCCGAATTCCCTATCAGGCGAAGGCTCGGCCGCACCTTTTCGGATAATCTGCCCAGGCTCTCAATCAAGAAGTCGAAACCCTTGCTAGGCTGAATCGACCCTACTGACAGGACATATCCTCGCCTCGCCACATCTGATCGAGGTCGAAAGATAGCGGTGTCCACTCCGTGATAGCAAACCGCGGAATCGATCTTGTAGATACTGGCTACCACGTCTTGCATGTATGCAGAGTTGACGAGAACAGCTTGCGCTGCCCTCGTAGCCTTCAAATCTAGACGTCGGGCGGTATCACGATAGAGGCGGATCGTGGGATCAGCACGATCCACTATAGCCCTCCAGGATTTTGAACCGGCGTCAAGCCTAGAAGATGACTCATAAAGGTAGCGAGGCGGTTCGTGCAAATAGTAGAGGACAGGTGTACGCAGGTAGCTGATCACTAGCGGGGCCTGGCTCCACATGCATGGCTGTGCAAATACTGCATCAAAGCCCATCGCGTCTATTTCAAGAGCTATGTCCTGCGCAAGACGATCTAAGCGGCGCAAGCCCCGCCAGCGCTCAAATTGATTCAGCCGCCCAAGAGGACTCCGATAAAATCTTGGCGGAGTAAAATGGAACACATGATGGCTGCGAACGTAGGGATGCAGGCTGCAGAAAGCGCTGTCCGCGGTATCCAGGGTGTAGACATACAGATCGAATTCTGAAGATAGTCGCTTTAACTGTTCGTGGAGCGACCGTTTGGCCCCACCAGAAGGAAGATCATGGAATACAGCAATGCGCATCATCCGGCGAAGGTCCACAAGCCTTACAACTCAAAGAGAGTCAGTGTGTGAGGAGATTCAATGTATCGCCAAATCGACGCTTGTTAGAACCACTCCGATAACGATCAAGTATCGACGCCGCGATTTGGAGATTAGTGAATAGTAGTACCGCGATGACTAATGATCTGATATCCCAGGGTGCCTCCCTGAGTGCGGCTAACGACCATCTTTTTGCATTTGGAAGATTTCCCTCGCTACTTAAATACTGCAGCGCAGTGTAGCGAAGCAACTGCCCACGAATACTACGGGGCAGGGCACGAAATTGCTCTGAGGCCAGCACAATATGTTGCTTGGCTGGCTCGCCAGCTAGAAGGTCCACCAATAACTGATAGAAAAAATAGCGGCGTGTCGCAACAGGCAAGCCATCGAAGTAGGGGGCTCGCATCACCTTCTCCCGTCCACGCCACAACTGATCTTTGTAGATTGCCTCCAAGGTGCTTCGGGTTGTGCTCCTCTCGTGCCATCTATACATGCAGGTCACATCGTCGATAAAGCCAAAGTGCGTGCGATAGGCAACCTCGATCAAAAAGAGCCAATCCTCGCCGATTTCGAGCTCTGGGTCGAAGCGTAGGTGATGGGCCTGCACGAGCTTTCGACGCATCATGACACATAGAGGAGCGCCAATCAGGTTGGCTTCCACAACGATACGGGATAGTACGTCGCCAGAAGAAACCGCGCCTCGACGCTCCGATAGGCTGACCAACTCTTTCCCTTCATCAGTGCAGAAGTAACCGTCACTGACGCTGACGCCGAACTCGGGATGATCTGAGAGAAAAGCCAGGTGAACCTTCAGAGCGTTGGGTAGCAACCAGTCATCAGCATCCAAGAAAAGCAGGTATTGACCCCGTGCCAGATCCATGGCCCGGTTCCGGGCTTCGGATCGGCCAGTGTTAGACTGGAAGTAATACCGGATACGATCGTCGGCATAGGACTGGACGATGCTACTGGTGGAGTCTGTGGAGCCGTCATCGATGATGATTTGTTCCCAGTCCGGCTCGGTTTGAGCAAGGACGCTATCGATGGTCTGGCGGATGGTTCTAGAGCCGTTGTAGACTGGTGTAATAATGCTGACCTTCATCTCTCTTTACTGGCTACCGACTCGTAAGCTGATAGATACCGCCTTACAACCAATTCCGGTCGATACAGCTTTTCGTATCGTGTCCGCCCAGCCCTCCCCATGCTCGCACGCAAACTACCATCAACAGTAAGACGAATGATGGCCTGTGCCAGGTGGTCAGCGTTCCCTGGCTGAACCACTATACCTGTAACATTGTCCAAGACAGCCTCGGGAACACCACCGACTCTAGTGGCAATAACCGGCTGTCCATGAGCCATGGCCTCGAGAATCACGTTGGGAAGACCCTCCCACAATGATGGCAGCACTAAGATATCGATCGATCTCCAGAAGGTTTCCATCTCATCAGAGCCGCAATATCCTAGGAAACGAATGTTTGAACATACCTGTAACTCGCGTCCGAGCACCTCAAGCCTCTCCCGCTCCGGACCGTCCCCCGCAATCCAGAACTCGGGCATCTGTTCCCCCAACTGCTTGTTGACGATGAAAATGGCTTGTAGCAATACTCTGTGGCCCTTTTCGGCATCAAGCCGCGCGGCTGTGCCAAGAACTACTCTTCCATTTCGCATACTTGATTGGGAACCAGGATCGACACTATTAACAAGAGGATCCGCCACCATACACGGTATCACGGCAATCGGACCTCTGTACTGCAGAAAGTCCCGAATACTCTGCTCGGCTGCGTGACAGACCGACACCATAAGACCAACTTTACTTGCGTGGCGTTTTACGTCTCGCCACCAATCCACTCCGAAGCGATCGGATGGCACGATGTTTTCGTTATACACTATGGGCACCCTGTTTTTGTGTGCCCACTCAAACACGGAGCCTACACCCGTGAAGCTATGTACGAGGTCTGCAGCCTCGCGCCGATTTTCACGACTCATGCGGTAAAAGAGCAACCACCGCAAAATCAGAGGTCGGCTCGAAACCGGTAAATATCGGTTCAGTCGGCCACGAACTCCCTGCCAGGACCGTCTCATGGACCGTTGATGTAAAAGCATATCTAGGACAGTCAGCAACAGACGTAGCGGTATCAACAAGGTAAGCACTAGCCGAGGCAATGACAGGTATCGTGCGATGCGTAATGCCCACAGCCCAGGCACCACTACACGGACACCCCTGCTCCGAAGCATACTCAGATACTGGTTACCAGAAGCCACTCCTTGTTCTACGAATACCACGACGCTAACGCCACGTCGCTCTAATTCGGTAGCTAGAAGAACAGCCTGGATACCAGGGCCAAAGTGCCGCGCAAGTTCATTCAGATATATGAATACTCTCATGTTATTGTGGAGATCTCGCAGCTTTGGCGATAAGGTAAATGAATGGAGCAGCGTAGATCGACGATACCTTTCGCACCTTTCCCCCCCAGCACTACTAGAGAGGCCACCGACTCCATGCGGTCGTAATAGCATGTCAGGTCCTGGTATGCTAGGTCTGTGCCGATCTGGTATATCCCCTCCAAAACGTTCATTTGCAGCTTGAACTCAACGGTAGCTCGCTCTCCTCGGATGAATGAAGGAGTCGTGACGCCTTGATAAGATGTCGTGTAGTCGTACACAAGTTGGCCTCGATGGTCTCTTACAAAACAGGCAAAAACTGGGTGAGGCGCATCTTCGTAGAATTGGATGTCGACTCTCAACGTTACCCAGTCACCGGGAGACACTATTTGAGTCGGCCTACCTACATGATCTACCAGGAGCACGTGCACGATCTGCGCAGAGCGTGTCATTAGACGCTGGGCAATGCCATCCTGGCCTACACTAATGCCGGACTTCGCAACGGATGACATCCGAATTAAGTCGGAGTATTTCGCCAAGGCTTGTGGTGTTGGTCCCTGGAACACCGACTTTCCACGGTTGAGGACCACGACCTCTTCGCAGATGTCGCTGATCGCATTGAAATTGTGGGAGACCAGGAG
Organism: Chloroflexota bacterium; assembly: GCA_050942695.1. Taxonomy (GTDB): domain Bacteria; phylum Chloroflexota; class UBA6077; order UBA6077; family UBA6077; genus JBMNNU01. The sequence goes on along the minus strand of JBMNNU010000091.1, from coordinate 1,727 downwards.
AATAGTAGTACCGTCTTTCTGAAGAGACCTCATGCGACGGTAACATCGCTGCTGAAAGGCGTAATCGCCCACGGCTAAGACTTCGTCGACCAAAAGCACATCCGGATTCGTATGTGCAGCAACCGAGAATCCCAAACGAGCGTACATTCCTGAAGAGTAGAACTTCACCGGAGTATCGATGAAACGTTCTAACTCGGAGAATTCCACTATGTCGTCAAATCTCGCTGCGATCTCTCTCCGACTCATCCCCAGGATTGTTCCATTTAAATATATATTCTCACGTCCCGTCAGCTCTGGATGAAAACCCGCCCCTAGCTCGATTAAAGCCGACACTCTTCCGTTGACTCTAATGCGGCCGGAAGTAGGCTGGGTAATCCGAGAGAGCAGCTTGAGAGCTGTCGTCTTACCAGCTCCATTTGGGCCGATGAGCCCTAGGGTTTGGCCACGGTTCACATCAAAGGTCAGGTCACGCACCGCCCACAGCCACTCGTCCTCAGGCTCAAAGGAAGAGCGGGAAAAGCACCGACGAAAGGCTCGAGACAGGGCGTCGCGAAAGCTTCTGGAAGCATACCGGCGGTACCGCTTGGAAACGTGATCGAACGTGATAAGCGAATTCATGGCATCATGTCCATTAATGCCACTGGAGGCACAGGTAGCCGGAATGTCTTACACGACATCGGCGAAGCCCGGTTCCCAGCGCTTGAAATAGGAGTAGCCGAGAACACACAGCAGCAAACTCACGGCCGCGGCCACCAGCAAATCCATTGCCAATGGTGGCTGGTACTCCAAGATTACCCGTCGATAGCTGGTGATCAGTCCAGCCATGGGATTAAGCATGTAGAGAAGCCGTAAAGATTCCGGAACCACGCTCACCGGATAGATGACTGGCGAGGCGTACATCCAAATCTGAAGCGCTAGTGGCACCACAAGTCGGATATCCCGATAGAAGACGTTTATGGCGGAGGCTAGGAGGCTAACGCCGATCATCAGAGCTATCTGGATAAGCAAGAGAGGCAGCAGCCATATCAGGGAACTCGTGGGGGGGATACGAAACAATATCATCATGCCGATGAAGATAAGAGCCGCCACTAGGAAATCGATTATTGCAGCCCCGATAGACGCCAGAGGTATGATCTCCCTTGGGAAGTAGATCTTGGTCACGAGCGAGCTGTTGTTCACCAGACTGGGTACTGCAAAACTTATCGATGTAGCCAGAAGAGTCCAGGGCAGTACTGCCGAGTAGGCGAAGATCGGATAAGGAATGCCGTCACTGGGGACACGGACCAGATAGGAAAAGACCACCGTAAACACCAGCGTCAACGACAGCGGCTGCAAAACCGCCCAAGCTCCCCCCAAGATCGACTGCTTGTAGCGAACCTTGATTTCCCGCAAGGTCCACATTAAAAGTAGGTCTCGATAGGATAACAGGGTTTTCAGGAAGGCAAACATCTATATCTCAGATATGTTGTTGTCGGGCTGTTAGTGATTGTAGGATAACCGCAATTCCTATCAGCAGGGCAACTGGGAATATTCCGGCCACAACAATGTCATTGCGACTCACGAATGTCATCGGTTGTTGTGAGTTATCGGTGGTTGTTTCTTTATTAGAAGACGCAGATAGCACGGTGGGATTTGGAGACATCGTGGCTGTGGGAACTGTCATTATTACAGGGTTTTCGTTCAAAGGCCGTTTGGTAGGGATGATTCGAGGGGCTGCTGTGTCGGCA
>JBMNNU010000056.1:0-14594 GCA_050942695.1 Chloroflexota bacterium | reverse complement strand
CGAGGGTGTTGCTCCCTCGCCTGCCACACAACATGCAGCCTGTTTCCTTCCGTCAAAGCCACATGAAGCCAGTGTGGTTCGTCCGAGTAGTCATTCACTAATTCAGGCTGAATCCATCCGGACTCGGTCCATCTGCTCACGTATACCCCTTGCCGCTGGCTCCAATCGAAGGTGCCAGCGGAGAAGAGATAGAGTGATCCTGAAGAGTCCATAATCATCGGATTGGGCCCCGTCTGAGATGCAAAGCTTCCCCATATGGGTTGTACGTTGCTCCAATTTAGCCCTCCGTCCAATGACCACCTGTGGCGACGGTTGCCACCGTATCTGTGGGCATTCCACACGACATGTACTTCATTTCTGCCCAAGATGGCGATGCTTGCCTGCCAAGCTCCCTCACCCGGGGCATTTCCATCTGTCTCATCCAATCGAAGCGGATCGGACCACGACAAACCGGAATCGGCCGATCGTGAGAAGTAAACGCCAGCACCACCATATAATTCAGGTATAGGGGTCAACGACCATACTAGATAGAGTGTGCCATCTTGACCGAAAGCCAATTGTGGATAGGAGACCATTTTTGACGCTATAGGCGCCTCGAAGATCTTTGGCCTTTTCCAAGTCATTCCACCGTCAGTGGAACGCAAGTAGTAAAGAGCAGATGTGGTATTTGTCAGCGAGCCAAACGCAACATGCAATATTCCCTTGGGATCGGCCAGCAGCTTGGGAGAATAGAGTGGCATATCTGCTATTGTCACCGGCCTAGACCACCCGCGTGTCAAGTTCGCTGCTGAAATAGGGGATGCGCTATATTTTAGTTGATTTGAGGAAAGCCATATCAGGTGTAGAGTGTCCCGTTCGTCCAATGCCGCTTGTACATTACGGGCATCGTCGACGATCACATCATTTATCAACCAATCCGATCTGTCATTACAAGCATAGTATATAGCGCCGCGGTGACTATCCATTTCTAGTGACGACCAAAAGATGTGGACTATTCCAGCCTGGTCCGCTACAATCGCCGGCCAATCCACATCTTGAGAATTGGAGGATAGCTGCTTGGCCTTCCATTCAAGCTGAACACCCTCTTGAGCGCTAGCACCATCGGAAAAGTAAACAAAGACCAAGAGTACGCTAAGAGCCGAAAGTCCATATTGAGCCCAAAGCGATTTCAGCCCTCGGGTTGGTTTATTGGTTTCCATCCCCCATCCAATCTGTAATCCCACGAGTTGTCCATATATCGAATCTTTCAAACTGGACTAATCCGACCAGTAAGAGTTAAGTCACCATACCGATTATCCGAGCGGAGGGTGTCGGCTTCATGAAACCGTTACAGTCGATTTGCATGCCAGATGCTCCATTCCAGCCGCCCGTTCAACCAGTTCACACAGATCATCTCCAATTGTCCGCCAGTCGTACCTCGCCTCGACAAGCCGTCGCCCCCCTGCCGCTAATCGACTGCGCAGCTCTTTCAAGCGAAGGAGAGCGACCACCTTCGCAGAGAACTCGTTGGGGCTGTCGGCAATCAAAACGTTGTCACCATCTGTCACTTCCAGGCCCTCTACCCCCTTCGACGTCGATACCACCGGCGTCCCAAGAGCCATGGACTCCAGGATCTTCAAACGTGTCCCACCCCCAACTCGAAGGGGCACCACCGACACCCAGCTCTGAGCTACCACGGGGCGGATATCGTCCACGTAGCCCATGTATTGCACTCCTGAATAATTGGGGAGCGAGGCCAGGTCAACACCATCCGTGCGGCCTGTCACCCTGAGCGTCGCGTTTGGCACGGTCTGGAGGATCAATGGATAGATATCTTTCAGGAAGTAGCTCAAGGCATCATAGTTGGCGGTGTATGTTAGGGCACCGGAAAAGACCAGCGTATCAGGTTGAGGAGCTCCGAAATAGCCCTCATAACAGGAGATGTCGATTGCATTGGGGATCACCTGCACGGCATCGTAGCCGGGGACGGTTTTCCTAACACACTCCTTCTCCAGTTCTGATACCACCGTGCATCCGGCAAATCTCGGCAGCACACGGCGCAGGTACGCAACCAGCTTCAACCAGGTGAGCAGCGAGCGAGCGCGTTGCTGCGGTGTTTTGCCCCTTTTCACGCTGTCGATGAAGCTCGTTAACTCCAGCTCCTCCAGCAGCGCCGGCAGCCCACCCACATGCCTGGCGTATGGCACCATTCCCAACTGCGACACAACCACCAAACCGACACCGCCCATGCGAACATTCTCTTCCACAGCAGACGCCATAGCCGCGCTATAAGTATCCACGAGGTAGCGTGGTTCTCGAGACAGGAAGCCCAGCAGCGCCTTGAAGCTAGACGGACGAAATGGCTGGTAGGGAAAAGCCTGGACGTCAACACAGATTTCTTTCAAAACCCCAAGGCTGTGCTCGTTCACCCTGTCGCTGCTCTCGTAGAAAGTAAGAAGCGAGACTTCATGTTGTCTCGAGAGCTGCTTGAGAATATTGAATATTCTGATCTTGGAGCCGTTGTCCGGCGGATAGGGAAACCAGCGGGAGAGAAAGAGAATTCTCATAGGAAGGTGTTCTTCCGTTCGCAAATCGGGGGCTGCTGATTATGGATCCGGTAGCTCTCAGTACGCCCCCTTAGCCCTCAACACCGCCGGCACCGTACGCAGCAGTATTTCTAAATCCAGCCAGATGGTGTAGTTGCGGATGTAGTGCATGCTGAGGCGGACCCGCTCATCGTAGGGGATGTCGTTGCGGCCGCGGATCTGCCAGGGGCCGGTGATCCCCGGCTTGACGGTTAGTAGGTTCAACTGCCATTTGCCGTAGCGCAGAGCCTCGTCCGGGGCTATCATCCGGGGACCCACCAGGCTCATCTCCCCCCGCAGCACGTTGAACAGTTGCGGCAGTTCGTCCAGACTGGTGCGCCTAAGCAGCCGCCCGATGCGAGTGACCCTGGGGTCATCCTTTAGCTTGAACCCACTCTCGAATGCAGCCCGGAGATCGGGGTTGGAGGCCAGCAGTCGGTCAGCATCGGCCACCATCGTGCGGAACTTAAAGGCGTCGAAGGGCTTGCCCTCGCGACCAAGCACCCTCCGGCGGTGGAACACCGGTCCTGGAGAGTCCAGCCTGACCAGCAACGCAACGGCCAACAGCAGCGGACTCAGCAGCAGCAGTCCCATGAAAGCCCCTATATAGTCCAGCACGGTCTTCAAGGCAGCGTCTACGCCGGTGATGCGCACCCGTTGAGGTGTCATGAGCGGCACGCAACTGATCTCCTGCACCCTGACGCCCGTCGTCAGGATCTCGAACAGGCCGGAGGAGAGGCGGATCGTAACGCCGTCAAATCGGCCAAGCCTTTGATACAGATCGATTAGCTGCTCCCTGGGTAGAGCTGTAGTGGACACCACCACCTCGCTAACCCCTTGGTCACGGATAACATCTTCCAGGTCTCCCAACCTTCCTAGCACCGCCAACTGCCCTGCAACTTTCGACCCGAAGGGGAGCGTCTCGTCTACGAAACCGACGACACTGATACCCGAGCCAGGATCGGCCAAGAACTGCTCTGCCAGCGCCTGCCCCTCCCCGTTGGCCCCCACGATCACCGTCGGCGTCGCCAGGAACCCCTTGGATCGGAGGCGTCGTACAACCCGACGCAGCACGAAGCGTGAGCTGCCGACTGATAGGATCGACAGAAACCACACCATCAGCAGCCAGCCACGGGAGATGGAGAGGGTCTCGTCCAGGAAGCTGACGACGATGACGGCCAGAACCCCGACGGTGCAACCGTTGATCACCCTGATATATTCCTGGAAACCAGAGAAGAGGTACTGCCTGTCGTAAAGCCGGTAGAGGCCGAAGATGGCCAGCCACACAGGCACGACCCAGTAGGCCACCGAGGAGTAAAAGGCAAGGCTGTGCGGAGGCGTTTCCAGGAAAGGGATACCCGTCTTGAAACGGATCAGGTAGGCTATGGCGATGGCTGCCCCTAATGCCGCAGCATCGACAGTAATTAGGCCTAGCCGCAGCATCTGCCAATGGGTCGAGGGGTTCAGAGCGTCCCTTGACAGCTTTTTAGCCGGGGTATACACCGAGGCCGGAATACTCTGCTGCGCCATCCTTTTGCAGTCCTTTCAGTTCAATCCTACTGATCCATCTCCAGAGCAAACACCGAGGCTATCCCCTCGCCCAGGCCAGGTGGCGCAAGCCCACCTCCAGAGCGGACCTGACCGCACCGGGTCTGGCGAGCATCTCCAGGTAGGTCTTGGCCGGGCCGGGGCGCAGCGCCCACTCGCGGAAGGCGCGCCTCTGCCAGCGCTCTAGCTCCTCTGCTTTAAGGTTGGGGTAGTCCAGCACCGTGGAGCGGTCCATGTCCACCTCTTCCCAGCAGGTGCCCGGCCGGAACCAGCCGTTCTCCATCACTTCGAAGAAGAAGGGGGTGCCGGGGTGAGGGGCGGCGATGTGGAAGAGCGCCAGGTCGAGAGGGAGACTCTTAGCAAAGCTGATGGTCTCCCGAATCGTGGATTCAGTCTCGCCCGGTAGCCCTATGATGAAGTAGCCCCAGTTCTTGATGCCAGCCTCTCTTGCCCAGCGCAACGCCCGCTCGACCTTTTCGGGGTCGATACCCTTACGCGCCCTGCGCAGGATCTCACGGTTGCCCGACTCTATGCCCCACGAGACCCACCAGCAGCCAGCCTGGCCCATCAACCGGAGCATCTCCGGGTCCACCATGTCCACCCTGCTGTTGCAGGTCCAGCGGAGCTTTGGCCCCTCCTCGATCAGCCGCCGGCACAGCCCAACCACCTGATCGCGGTCGGCTGTGAACAGATCGGCGTACATGTGGACGTTGCGCACGCCCAGTCGGCTCAGCTCCCATAGCTCCTGCTGTATGTTCTCGGGGGAGCGCGTCCGCACGGAGCCCTGATAGCTCACATGCTTGATACAGAATCTGCAACCGCCGGGGCAGCCGCGGCTCGTGACCACGAAGCTGTAGGGGCCGTCGAACAGCGGAACCCGGTACCTGTCCAGGGGCAACAGCCGGTGCAGCGGCAGGGGTAGGTCGTCCAGATTCGGGATGAAGGGGCGGTCCGGGTTGACGACGATCTCGCCATCCCGGCGCCAGACCAACCCTTCGATAGATGAGAGGCGATGGGCGATGAGCTCTTGGGTGGGCTCCACGTCCTCCCATGAGGTTACACCTCCCAGACCGTCGCCGCGATCAGCTTTCGTAATGAGGGTATCTACCAGCTCCTGGAACGTGTGCTCCGGCTCGCCTCGAATGATGAAGTCGAGGCAGGGGAAGGGCTCCATCGTCTCCCGGGGCATCGGCGTAACATGGGTGCCGAAAGCGATCGTCCGGGCGCCCAGGCTTTTGGCCAGGAAGACGCCATACATGTCGTTGGTGAGCGTGGGTCCGGTCACCTGGGTTAGGTAGAGGCGAGGCCGTTTCTCGCGCAGCAGCTTCTCGTACTGCTGCCAGCTCATGCGAGTGGCGATAGCGTCGACGATCCCCACGGAGTAGCGGCGGTGGATCATCGCCGCCAACTGCGCCAGCGAGACCTGAGGCCAGATCATGTTCTCACGGGAGCGTCTGCCAACCCGGTGCTGGCTGCGGATCCAGATCGCCCCGTCCGGAGATGGCGGATTCGCCAGCAGCACGTCTACCCCGTGCTGCTCCTTCGTTCGAGCCGCCCGTATTGCCGGTCCGGCGTCAGGATAGTTGGCCGTACTCTGCCTGATCGTCTGCGTGATCATCACCCGTTACCTACCGTTCGCTAGTACCTACCCGAAGTAGACCTTCTCCGCGCCCACCCGGTCGACGCGGCTCACCGCGTGGCCACTGAGGATATCCTCGGCTGCGCAGAAGCCCATCTCTATGGCATGGTCCTGGTTGATATATCGGAACAAGCCCTGACGGCCGCACACGATCATGTTGTCCAGCCCCGCCAACTGGTAGACCACCCTGGCAAGATTGACCTCGAAGTGCAGGTCGTAGGTGGGGTAAGCGTGGCAGGACCGCAGGAAGAAGTGGTCGAGCACCTGCTCCGGCCGGATCAGCCCCGACTCCGTCAGTCCCTTTATGGAAAGCTTGAGCAGGTCGTCCTCAGGCGTGTTCCAGATCTCATCGCCCAGGTCGCAACTGATCTCCACGGTTAAGGAGGTCTTGCCAGTTGGGGCGGCTGCGGCGCTGAAGTTCCTCATCTCTGAAATCCGGTTGAAGATCAGGTGGCCATCGGGGAAGTAGATCCAGTGATCGTCGGACACCGACTCCTTGTCGATACAGAGAAAGAGAAAGATCATGCCCCGGAACTGGAGAGCATTTGCCGCTGCCAGCGCGTTCGCAGGCGCCTTCGGTCTAAGTGCCCTGATTAGGTCGGGCATCGGTATCGTAGACACGAAGGAATCGGCCTCTATCTCCTCAAGGCATCCGCCTCGCTCCACCACGACCCTTTCCACACGATTGCCGCCCCAGTGAACCTCTTGAACCCGGCTGCCCAGCGACAGGATGCCTCCATTCCTGACGATCTCTTCGGCCATCCGCTCGTAGATGCGACCCACTCCATCCGTGGGGTAGTAAAAGTCCGGCTTGTAGGGCGAGTGGTGGAAGTTGTTGTAACCCCTCCGGATTTTGAGCACTCGCAGCACCAGATCCCACAGGTCGACGACCGCTACCCGCTGTGCCGCCCAGGTGGCTGACAGCTTTCCGGGGTCCCTGCCCCAGACCTTCGCGGTGTAGGGACCAAAGTAGATGTCGTAGAGGCGGCGTCCGAAGCGGTTGACCACCCACGATTCGAAGGACTCATCGACAGGTGGATCGAACCTATTGTGAAGCCAAGTGGCCACGAAATCGACAAAGCAGGTAAAGCCGAGCCAGGGCGGCAGACTCGAGAGCAGATTCGTCGCCGAAAGAGGGTAGTCGTAGTATTTGCCCATGAAGTAGACTCGCGTCTTGCGCGTCCGAACGGGCATAGGTCCCATCAGGCGCTCTATCTCCCTCATGACAGCGGGGTTGTCAGTGTGGAAGCGATGAGGCCCGAAGTCGAAGAGGTAGCCCTCACGGCGGAGGGTGTAACTAAGGCCGCCTACATGAGGCAACGTCTCCACGACCTGGACATCTACGCCTCCCTCGCTCAGCTTCCATGCCGCGCTCAGGCCGGCGGGGCCTCCCCCCAGGACTACCGTCTTACGTTTCAATGCAGTTCTCCTATATGCTGCGGTCCTAACACAGTGGGTTGGTACGGTTCACCGGATACCCGGATTGGGTGACTAGGGTGACCATCAAGGTTATGGGACCGCATGGATCCGGGGCTTATTGTTGTGCGTTCGAATGGCGGCAAAGCATGCGACCGAATGCCACGAGGCCTCGAGCCATCCGAGCTGGGTTCCCAATATAGGTGGTGTACCTCAGCCGTGAGCTGGCGACCTCCTCCGGGAGGTGGCCAACGGCATCAGGCGTGGGAAAGATGCCAAGTAGCATCGCATGGGCTTGCCGGAAGGGCGAGCATCCCTGGTAAAGGGATAAGTTCAGCAGCAGGTTGTAGAGAACGTCGCTACCACGGCCCTCGGGCACCCGATCACCAAGGAGATACTCTGGAGTTGCAATATCGGCCATCAGTCTGCCCATGGCTTTCGATGGAGCCAGGCTCGATAGCACGTTCTCGGGCACCGGTGCCTCCAGCCAGCGGCGAGCAAGCAGTAGAGGCCAGTACACGGCTCCGGCTGTTCTGGAACGATCGATCACTTCAAGAAACAGATCCCAGTCCAGATCCCGGGCCCACGCGGTGGTGATTGCTAACAGGTCTACCAGACTCCGCAGGGTGTACCACCGGTACCGGTGGACAAAAGCCAGATGCAGGCAGGTGAAGTGGAGAGTGTCCAGAGGCGCCAGGATAGCTGCCTCTACTCCCGCGATTTCGGCCACCCTGCAACGGGATCGGCAATCCTCCAGATCCACTGCGTAGGGGTTGGGCTGGGGCAACAACATCCGGTGTATCTCCACGCCCAACCGCCAATCGGGAAGGTAGTGAGGCCGGATGTGGTGCTCCTGCTCAACGGTTCTGCCATCGCTCAGGAAGCCCATCCCCTGTAGAGCGCTCCTGGCCGCCTCCACCACATCGCGATCTACCAACAAATCTATGTCTGCCATAGTTCGATGGGCGGTATCCGGATAGACGGTATAGGCGAGAGCAGCGCCCTTCAGGACAATCGGCTTGATCCCCAGGCTCGTTAGCCTTTCGAGAACACATCTGAGGGCTGGAGTCAGACAGGCCTCGGTGCGGGTAACCGCGCCGAGATAACCAATCCTCAGCTTATCCATAGCTTCTACCGGCACATCCAGATCAGAGAGCTGGAGCCCTGTGTAGACGATGGGTGCGAGCCCCTCTCGAAAAGCGAGGTCAACCGCTGCATCCCAATCGAGTGAGGTCGCCTCCGGCAGTTTCTCGCCGCCTGCAGGCTCCCGGCTTAGCGTTTGCCGGGCACACGCTACCAGGAACTGTTGTTCTGGAGAGAGAGTTGCTATCAACTCACCCCGCACCTCGTACCAGCTTCAATGGAGCCGCCGAGCGCCGTAGCTGTTGTGGACAGGGTTTCAGGTCCTCGCCCAACCAGGGTGGAGATAGTGGCTACAGCCTCCCGCAGGTTGCAGTAGGTAAATCTGTAGCAGGCTGCTCCCTCGACTAAGCCAACCAGGGCATCTACCCCAGACCATCCATGGCGAGCGAGGTTGAGCGAGTGGCGGGCCAGCTCGGCCAGAGCGGTGGCCCGAGAGATCGACGTCAAACCTACGCGCGATCCCTGCCGGTAGTCCGGCAGCAGTATGTGCCGAATCTGTAGCCTCTCTTCCGCGGGATGGGGGCGCAGTGCCGCGAGGTAGCGCACTAGCTCGCCGTCTCCACGCCTGGCGTCGAGCGTGGACGGTGGAGGATCGAAGGCGGTTGTAAGGGCTTGCCAGCCCCCCTCCTTCAGGCAAATCGACTTCTGGAAGGGCAAAGCAGCCAGGGAGTGTCGATCCAGTACTGCTACCTCATCGGAAAGATATGTGAAGCCCGACAGGGAGAGGGAGGCCACCAGGGTGGACTTACCCGCACCCGATGCGCCAGGGAGCAATATCCCCCCGCCATCCGAGGCAACCACCCCCGCATGGATCAACAGGTGTTGGCCAAGGCTGACTACAGCCGCCGCATTGATCCGGTACTCCAGGTGTGCAACTGCATCATTAAGAGAGTCGAGAACAGCGATCTCATGGTGTCGTTCCGACAATCGGTAAACGGCACTATTCCCGTTGCTGTGTTGCTCCATAACACGGAAGGGGACGAACGAATCCGGCATAGGTTGTGGTATCGGTACCGTTGCCCCTGAGTACAGAGATGCCAGCTTTTTTATGATCTGGGGGTTGTTGCTAGTTACCCACGCATTGAAGGAAAGAAGGCCCACCACGGCCCCGCCGCCGAGCCTCTGCCCGTAACCCTTACCCAAGTTTATTCTGCGGTCGGCTCCTCCAGCGCCGTTTCCTCGGTATCCCATTACCCGATCAACCCCTCGTCGAGAAACCTCGCCAGGATCTCCCGAACGTCACGTTCTATCTCTGTAAGCTTGTCAGGATAGTAGTCGGCCAAGCTATTGATCACCTCCTCAGCCCCTTGTTGGCCATCGCAGTTGCGCCACACGAAAGCGGCTGTAGGGTTGAGGGCGTGCACGCATTGGCGCTTCGGATCGTAGAGCACAAGCTCGCCGTCCACGACCCGCTCCACGAGATGGTTGGCCTGAACTGGCAGAGGCTTCTTCGCGGCGGTCACAAGCGTTTTCACCATAGCGTTGCCTCCATTTGGGAATATGCCCCTGTTACTTGTCGGTGTTGCCGCCAGGCGACGCCGAGCCGCTGCCGGTCGTGGAAGGCGATGAGCTCGAAGAAGATGTGCTCGGCGACGGTGCAGAGCTGCCAGAAGACGTCGAGCTGCCCTGCGACGGGGCGGGCGAACTCTGGGTCGACGATGTTGTGCCTTGTGAAGCGCTCGTCGTGCTCTGAGCAGGAGCAGAGCTGCCCGTCGTTGTGCTCGTTTCGCCGCTCGATGGAGCGGATGCGCCCTGAGCAGCATCACTTTCGCCTTGGGTCGAATCCGTCCTACCCTGGGTGGGAGCTGCCTCGGTCTGTGTTGTAGCAGTGCTGCTCTTAGAGGGCTCTGCGCTGCCCTGAGTGGGCTCCGGAGTGCTCTGGGCGGTGGGACCAGCGCTATCTGCCGGTTCCGCTGTGCCCTGAGGTTTTTCACTCTGGCCAGGGGTTGCGCTGCTCTTCGTGGGCTCATTTGTGCCCTGCGTAGGTGAGCCCTGCCCCTCGTTGGTTGAGCCGTCCGCCGGAGTAGCCGTGGATTGCGAAGCTGTAGGGGTGCTTTGCGCTGTGGCATCGCTGCTCGGCGATGGTTTCGCCCCCTCAGTTGGCGTGGAGGTATCGCTAACTGCAGCGGTGCTGCTTGGTGATGGTGTTGATGCATCTTGAGATGGGCCGGGTGTACCCTGGGGCGTAGCTGTAGACCCAACCTCGGCCGTGGGGGTTGCCGTTTCAGTGGTGTTAGTTGGAACGCGCCGGAGCCGCGTGCTGGTTGGGGTGCCTGTTCCAAGCGCCATCTGATCGGAAAGCAGGTAGGAGTCCCGCACAACTGCCGAAACGATGCTGGGCTTCACATAGTTGGGCCCCAGCGCCAGCCCTATGGCCGTTGCCACCCCCACTTTGATCACACTGCGGCGCCCGATCCTCAGCGCGTTATCTTCTGGCATGCCGCCGGTCACTTTTTCTCGATCGATTTCCTTCTTTTTCATCGCCTTATGTCCTTTCTTACTCCCCCCATCCTGCTCGATGCCCTGAACAAACATCCGACGCCAATTCACTCTACTTATTAGAACTGAGTGAGACTGCCATCTGCCTTTGCCTTACGGACGGCCAGACGAAACGACCAGAAACCTAGAGGGAGAAGAACCACTGAGAAACCTATCAATATCCCAACATCCGGCCAGATTTGGGGCAGCGAGTAGCCCTGCATCAGCGCTAGCCGCATCGCCTCCAGCGAGTAGGTTAGCGGCAGCAGTCGCGATCCCGCCTGCAGCCATTCGGGGAGCACCTCCACCGGATAGAAGACCCCTGCCAACAGAGTGGAGAGTGAGCCAAGAGCCCAGAGGAGCGGGTCACCCCTCTTCAGCACGATCACGAAGCTGGCCGAGATCACACCAAGGCCTGCGAAGCAGGCGACGGAGGAGAGCAGCACCATACCCGCCGCCAGGGGATCGACCGGCCCCAACTGCACGCCGAAAAGCACGATGCCCGCAACCAGGTAGAGCATCACCCGCACCGATGTAAAGATGTACACCCAGAGAGAAGATGCCACGAGAATCGTCGGAAGCCCTGTAGGCGATAACAGCATCAACTCTAGAGTACCATTGCCCTGCCCCTCCCGGATGCTCGCTGAGAAGGTGTTGAGACTCAAACCCAGGTAGTCGGAGAGAGCCACACCGATCAGCAGAAAGGCGAAGTAGTCGTTACCGTAGCGCTGCATGGAGGGATTCATCGCCGCGCCAAACAGCCGGGCAACGAAGTAGAAGAGCGCAACCTGGAATAGGATGCCCGCGAGCTGCATAACAAACGATGTTCTGTAGCTGGCGGCGGTGCAAAAGTCTCGCTTGACGAAAGCCCACGCTACCGACACAGAGCCCCAGCCTCCACAACCACTGCAGGCTCCGAAAGCACCTGGTACTCACCAGCGGAGGCATCTCCGACCATCTCCACGAAGATCTCCTCTAGCGGCCGCTCCTGCACATTGCAGTTATAGATCTGGCCCCCTGCTGCGACCACAGCCCGAAGGAGGCTCGGCAATGCGGCCTGCCGGTCCGCCAGCACCACATGCAGAGCAGTCGTACCATCGGATCTGTTGGTAGCCTGCAGATCGACCACGCCTGGAATCCGCGCTAACTGGCGCCTGCTCTCGATGCCGAGACATCCAACCTCTAGATAGCAGCGGTCGCGTCCGAGAGCCTGTTTGAGATCAGCAACGGTTCCGCAGGCGATTAGCCGACCGCGCCTTAGAACGGCCACCCGATCGCACAGTTGCTCCGCCTCGCTCATCTGATGAGTTGCCATCAGGACGGTGCACCCGGTGCTAGCTACCTTTTCCTTCAAGAAGGTGCGCACCTCCTGGGCGCTTAGCGGATCAAGGCTGCGGGTCGGTTCATCTACCAGCAGCACCCGTGGGTTCGAGAGTAAACCCCGTGCGATGGCCATCTTCTGTCGCATCCCTGTGGAGTAGCTGTGGAAGCGCTGGTCGGCAACATCGGCCATCCCCAGCAGCTCAAGCAGGTCATCTACCCTTCGTCTCGCTTTTCGTCCGGGTAATTGGTAGAGGGCGGCGAAGAACTCCAGGTTCTGCCTCCCCGTCAGCCGCCAGTAGAAGCTCCTCTCGTCGGCAGAGATCAAGCCTACCATGCTCCTCGCCTCCGCCTCTGATGCGACGACATCTTTGCCGTAGAGGAGTGCCCGGCCAGATGTGGGCAAAACAAGTGTGCTGAGAATCTTCATCAACGTCGTCTTGCCAGCACCGTTCGGCCCCAACAATCCGAAGAGCTCCCCTTCAGCCACATCCAGAGATACATCATCCAGGGCCGTCACCTCTTCCCGCTGTTTCCACGGAAGAAGCTGGCGGTAGCCTGCATAGCGCGGGAAGCGCTTGGTAAGCTTCAGGATAGTGACAGCAGCCGTCATGGGGAGGCCTTACGGCTGCTACGTTCAACGGCCACCACTCTCCCCAGGACGTCTTGCGGCTTTACCGGCGGGTCGAGATAGTCCAAAGCGTCTCCCCTGGTAATGAGAACGTTTCCGCCCTCACGAAGCTCCACCAGTCGGTGAGCCAGGTGCCCCCCACGCCGCCGGTAGAACAGCACGTCCCCAGGGCGCAGCGATCGAACATCTACCGGTTCCACCAGGACGAGATCGCCGTTACAGATACTGGGATACATACTGCCTCCCCAGACTCGCAGCCGGAAGGTGACTCCGTGCGCTATCAAATCGGTCGCCAATAGATCAAAATCTGTAGCGGAACAGGGCAACACCTCGGTGGACCTGTGTTCGTTGAGCCTTTGACGCCTCAACAGCCTATCTATGATGCGACTAGGTTTAGTGACCCAGCGCATCGCGCAGCACCAGATCCACCACCCGCTCATCTGGGGCGAAACCCAACTCCGCACATGGGACCGTTTTGCACAATTGGTAGATCAACCCCAGGGTAAACTCCATACCTGCGGCATCGTAAAAGGTAGGAAAACAGCGCACCAACAGCTTCAGCGCAGCCTCGGAGTGGGAGAGCGGGCGGATGTAGTTCTCCGGCGAGTGCTCGATTATGAACAGCTTCTGGAGAGGCGCTCCTGAAGGTGCGGCCACCAGAGCATCCCCGTGCCAGGGGGTTCCCCAGGCCCAGAAACTAGACCCCATCGGCCGCACGACAATCCGGTCGTCGCTCAAAATCGTTACGGGGTGTTGCTGCCAGAGGCGGGCTAGGGTGCTCTTGCCTGCGCCCGAAACCCCACAGAAGGCTACCGACCGCTCCCCATCGCTGATCCCGCAGCCATGGAGGTAAAGCCCTCGCCCCCGACTGAGCAGGTTGATGAGGATCAACTCGTCGATGGGAGGGAGCAGGGGGTCCACGACGACCGCCCCTGACCCCAACTCCGGCACACCATATTTCACCCCTACGTCGGTAGGCGGCACGTAGAGGTCCCCCATAGTGAAGTCCTCGTTGAATATGGCCACTCGGTAGGGGCGAGGTCCTGTTCTGGGAGAGGTGAACAGGAGTGTAAACTCATCGTTGTTGCGATAGAGGCTCCAGAGCCCGCCGGAAAGAAAGAGCTGCTCCCCCAACTCCACCTCCGGCAGCGGTAGGAGATGGGTACGCAGCAGGCTGTCCGACGGCCCGTTTTCCACCAAGAATGGGACGTGCGTGCTGTAGATCTCCACTCCATCCAGGTTGTCGCCGGTAAGGAGCTCCAGCCCCAGATCGGCGATCTGGAGCTTGGCACTCGGCAGTATACAGTTAGCGATGCCAGTCGAGCCGCAGTTTGCGAAGCCGGAGACAGAGGACATCAATCCGCTCCTTCTTAGGAGAGCATCACTAGATTCCATCACGCTGCTCGCAAACGGCGTGACGGCGAGGTAGCTCTTGTTGATTCTTTTAGCAGTACATGCGAGGGCAACAGGCGCGACTTGCCTAGGAACCGTTAACTCTGCAAGCAATGGCTCCGAAATAGCAGCCGCCGCCGGAGTGAGGGATGTACTGAGCAACGGCGTAGGGAATCCACCCACTCTTGCATGTACCCAGCACAGCCTCCTCGATCCGCAGCTCCACCATGGTTACCTTGGGTCGCTTGTAATTTTTCAATCAGATCACCGCCTTCTTAATAGAATCGGCACGTTTTGGCTCTCCTAGTGTTGGCGTAGCGGCTGGTAGTATCCCGGGAAGTGGTGTAAAAGGCGGGAGAGGTTGACAGAGACGGCCACCCTGTGGTCTTCATCGAGATTGCCAAGATCATCGATAGGAGACGAGACGGGATGGCCGACGAGTACAGGATGGCACTAACGGAGT
>JBMNNU010000240.1:0-5185 GCA_050942695.1 Chloroflexota bacterium | reverse complement strand
CCACGTCGGGCGCAAGGTCCGACGCTACAGATCTGGCTGTTCGTGTGAACCATGCCGTACTCAGCGGTGTCCGTATGTTTCCGGGAAGAGCTTCTCATGCACCTGTAGTGCAGGGCGCTCTGCCCTGCAGCCCTCGTTGGTATATGCCATCCTGGATAATGCAGGTCAACGTGGACGACAGGGCACAGGGCCCTGGGCTACGGACGCGTGTGGACGACATGGCACAGGGCCCTGCACTACAAATCTGGATGAGATTCTGCAAGCAGAATCAAAACGGCTACCCCATAGATGAGGCAGCCGGAAAAATGGAATCGATGCCAGCCGTTATCTTTAGCTCTGCCGGTCGACGAGAAGCCCCAGATATTTGTCTATCGCCTCGGCCAGCTTCAGCATCTCCTCCGGTGGGATCTGACGGATCACCTCACCTGTTTCTGGGTCTTTGAGGCGCGCAACTATCTTGCCAGTGGTCTCGTGCTTTTCGAAGACGAGCTTGGCGCGCTGAGCGGCCAAAGCAAGCTCCACTTCCGTCATCTCAGGCTGAGGCGGATTCTCCTCAGGGAGTTCCTGGTTGCCTCGCACCTGTTCGGGGGTACGCTGTCGTGCGAGGGGAGTGAGTGTCCCGAAGGGCATCGACGAAAAGTTGTCGATACCCGTTCGATCGCTTACAATCGGTGCTACAGGCTGTACAGCATCGCCTCTATCTAGCGCCATCTCTCCCTCCTTTCATCTCAAATCATGAAACCCCAGCCTGATCCGGAACCGAACATGGACTGGAGTCGCTGCTGCATCTGTGTTGCCTCGATGATCGCGGCCTGGAGTCTCGCGAACTGCTGCCGCAGACTCGACTCGCGCATGGCCAGCCTCTCGTTTAGTGTAGCGATCCGTTCATCGATCGATTTTTGCTCAGCACCGATACTTTCAATTTCAAGATCCAGATAAGACTTCGCAGTCGATGATGGCGCCTCGACGAAGGGTGACAGCCGCTCAGATACCTTTTTTGCTATCCCGTTTTCTCCACCGAAGAGGGATGCTACCCCGCTTGCGTTAGTCTCAAGGTAGCGTTCGAAAGTCGACGAGTCTGAAATCGAAAAGTGCAAATTGGCGTCCATGGTTATACCGAGCTGGGATAACGTGCTCGGTGCGTTAGATGGCAAGCCGGTTACCTTTGTCAATAGATCTTCGAAAAGATCGGCCTGGAGTCCGGTGTACAGGGTATTGCCACTCAACGCACCTCTCGTATAATTCCCATCAGTCCCTTTGGTTATCGCTGACTTGGAGCGAAGGTAGTCGACTAGCGAGTTGAGCTTATTAAGAAAATTGTTGATTTTGGATTTCATGGCAGAGGTATCCGGCGCGACGACCAGGGTTACCGGGCCTCCCTCTGCCTTAAGGTTCACTGTTATTCCGCTCACAGTATCTGTTAGCGTATTGCTATTTTTACCGCTTACCGCCACTCCGTTTATCGTCAAAGAGGCGTTAGCCGCCTCTTGGAGGGCTGGTTGCGAGAACGTTCCAACGTCGTTATACAGAGCGATCTCGTCGATGGCAGGGGGTGTACCGTCGTTAGTGGCGGTAATAGTTATGCGAATCTGGCTGGTGGTGACGGCATAGAAGGTGTCGGTTTTGGCCTCACCTGCCCCCGGAGCGCCATCCTTAACGGATTGTAGCGTTCTCCAGGTCACCCCGTCGCTATCCAAGTATTCGAGAACGTATTTTTTGGGGGTTCCAGAGATTTCACTGCCGCCCTGGTCTCGCCCCCACACCATCCGGCTAACGGTTTGAGCCTCGCCGAGATCTAATGTTATGGTCCAGCTAGTTTCCGCATCTGTTCCGTGCCATGAAGCGGCATCTCCTGTGACACCGTCTGTAAGATTGGACGCGGGATACAAAGGGTCTTCGGTAGATACTGAGATCCCGCTGATGGCCACTGAGCTGCTACTGGTGGTCGCAATGGCTAGGGACGAAAGTGTTGAGCCTGAGAGGTCTGCTAACTTAATGGCGTAGTCTGTGCCGGTGTTCTTTGCATCTAATATGAGGCGGGAGTTGCCCCCGTCGACGTTGATGACTGTGGCAATTACCTCACGCCCAGCAGCATACGATGCAGCGTTTATGGCGTTCCTTACGTCGTTTAAGGTATCGCCCGCCGATATGGGGATCCGAGTCCCATTGACGACTATGATGCCGTCTTCGGCGGCTGTCCAGTTGCTTGGGAGCTGGCCGGATTGTACCCGATGAGCCTTTGCCAGCACGATATTGTCCAGGACATAGCTGCCGTTGGCCGCGGATGCCGAGGCTGTACCGGTGGCCAGATTCGAGTCTGAAGTCGTAACGGTGTGGGAGTCGAATACAGTCGTCGGCGCTGTTATGGCTTCGTCGCCAATCCCTGCCAACTCCTTGGCTAGATCGCTCAGCTCTTTTATCTTCGTTTTCAGGTCGTTGAACATAGCCGACCGAATGTTGAGCTCGTCTCTCTGAGTCTTCAACGTATTAATCGGCTGTTGCTCGAGAGCCATGTACTGAGCAATCAGGTTTTCTATTGGACTGGATTGGCCGCCCCCCAGCAATGAGCTTGTGGAGTTAATCATCGCGCACCCCTTCTAGATCTATGAAGGCTCGTGGTGCTGCCTCAGCGCCTGAGACCAGCTATCTCGCAACTCTCTGAGTATCCTGGTGGGAACCTCGAGCTCCCCTTTTTTAATTTCCTCTAAGCAATATCGGTAGAGCCTGAACAGACCGGCTGATACTTCCTCGTACTGGAAGTCCAGAGAATCTATAAGATGAGCGATCACTTTGCAAGCCTTGTCACCGTCCTGTGCGGAAAGGGATGTCAAGGCGATATCGTAGGCTTTCAGGACCAATTCTCCCGAGCTCAAGCATAGAACTGATTGGGTGCGATAGCTGTTAAGCTGTGCTATCCCCTGGCTGAATGCAACTGCCATCCTAGCAGCAACCTCCGCTCTCATTCGATACTGAGATGGAGGGGAAGCCCCTCCATCTCAGTTGTAAACGGGCAGGTTGCTGAAACCTGCCGCCAGCGAACGATTGGACTACCGGAACAACTGCAGGATTCCCTGCGGCGCCATGTTTGCCTGGCTCAGCATAGCGGTCGCCGTCTGCTGAAGGATCTGGTACTTGGTGGCCTCCAACTGCTCCCATGCCATGTCTGCGTTCATGATTCGGTTGAATGCAGCTTCGACGTTGACCTTGGCGATGGTGACCGTCTCCTCTCGGAAGTTCATCCGAGACACCAGGGTACCCACGTCCTGCAGCCTGGCGGAGACTTCTGTGATAGCATTATCGAGGTTGGTCAGTGCAGATAGAGCAGCAGCCGCCGTATTTACATCACCGTTGTAGGTGCCGGCGCGGACGTAATCAAAGGTTATGGTAGCCTCTTTACCATCGGTAAGATCCAAACCGCCAGCAATCGTGCACTTAATGCCATTGCCAAAGTAGATTGTATTGTCGCCGCTGTCATCGTAATTGAAAGCCGCTTCGGTAGCTACAAAGCCTTTGCTACCGTCGATTTTGTCATTAATGTACATAGGAAGGCCTTGAGCATCCAGGAGCTGAACCTTGCCTGTTCCATCATCAGCGATTGACACTCTAATGGTATAAGTCCCATTAGCCAGCTCAGGGAGCACCATCTCAGGGTCGTTGTCACCTGTGGTGCTTATATCGTCATCTGCACCGTCAAGGTCAATGGGAGCGACGCCACTGATTACTGATGTGTCCGCACCTTCAACCGGTGTTACCGCCGCATTGAGTGCGCCGATGCCCAACTCGGTGGTGGTGACGGCGGAGAAGCTCGCGCCATCTAGTTCCAGCCGCTCGGCGGCGTCGTTCTCGACGCCGACCTGGAAGATGATCTTGTTGTTTTCGAAGCGCTGCAGACCGTCCAACAGCTTGTTGTTATTCCACTTGGTGGTTTCGACAATGTTGTTGATTTCTTCCGCCCAGGCATTGAGCTGGGATTGGATCGCCTTGCGCTCGTCTCCGCCCAGCGTGTCTGACGCGGCCGCGTTCGCCTTGTCGCGCATTTTGATCAAGATATCCTTGATCTTGGTGAGGCCGCCCTCAGCCACAGCCATCAGGTTCTTGGCGTCGCCGATGTTGTCGAGGGCCACACCTAGGCCGCTGGCGCGATACTGGAACTTGGTGGCGATCGTCAATCCGGAGGGGTCGTCGGCCGCTTCGTTGATCCGCTTGCCGGTAGCCAGCCTGAGTTGAGCCACGCCCAGCTTAGTCTGGACAGCCTTGAGAGAGTTGAGGGCATTAAGAGCCCCGATGTTGGTGTTGATTCGAGTGAAATCGCCCTGTGCCATTTTTCCTTCTCCTTGTCGATCTGCGCTCTATGGCGCTGTTTTCTTCCCGCGCATCCTTTCGCGGGTGGCCTCGATGGCTCCCCTGATCCTATTTCCCGCTGGGACGGAAGCCGTTTCCCGGCGGGCTTTTATTGACGCTTTCACCAACTCCGATCCCGCTGTATCCTTGGCCAGATGTTCGAGTGCTGCGTCTGTAATGTTATTCGGCGTAATCAGCCAAAACTTTAGGGGCGATTTCCACACGACTTCACTGTGCAACCATCGTGTAACTTCGAGGCTGAAGAATATACGTTCACAGGGGTTTCGACATGTAGGGGCCGTGTGGCGCGAGCGAGCGCAGCGCCACACTCTGCCGGTCAGGCACATCGTAAAGCACCATTGATTTACGAGGTACCGGGCGAGCTAGGAGGCCCGCTCCTACGCCGTTTCGATCCCTATGGTCGTGTACGAGTACACGGTCAAACTGGTTCAGATAGGTCACATGTCGCAATCAACGTGTCAGGCGCTAGTTGGAGGGGATGCTGGTTAGCTTTCGAGAGCGGGGGCGTGTCTCGCTTGTAGAGGCGAGAGTAACCGGCTGTTGTAGGCGCAGTGCGGCGCGGCTTAGAGCTGACGAAGCTCTAAGGTTCTCCTCCCTGATCTCCATCAACAATTCCTTCCGTAGGACGGTCACGCTTGGCGGTGCGGTTATCCCAATCCTCACATGTTCACCGTTGATCTCTATGACGGTGATCTCTATGTCAGGGCCTAATGTGATTGACTCTCCGCTTTTTCGAGTAAGAATCAGCATTGCTAGTTCTTCCGTTCGGGTAGATAAGACTACGCCACCTCTGCGCTGGAACTGCTGCCTCGTCCATCTGTCT
>JBMNNU010000005.1:0-26342 GCA_050942695.1 Chloroflexota bacterium | reverse complement strand
TGCCGTTGGTCATCCACAGTCAGCAAATGATGAAAAGATCCGAGCGCTACCAAAGCCATCCCAAACTGCTGGCCTAAGTCCATCTTTCTGAGATCGCTCTGGACAAACCGTACAATTGCTCCTGGTGTGATGTTAGCGGCCTTGGAGCGGGCAATAGATAGCATCTCCGGTGATGAGTCTACCCCTGTGACTTGGTATCCGGCTTCAGCAAGGGGCAGAGCTACTCTCCCCGTTCCACAGGCAGCGTCAAGGATAGCACCATCAGCCGCTTGAGCGAAGCCGAGATATAGGGGAAGGTCGTCTTGGAAGTAAAGATGCTCCCACTCGTAGAATTGGGCTAGCCGGTCGTACACGAAGGATAGCCCCTGCCCTACTGCTCGCCGGTGGCAGCAGCGTCTGTTACAGGTTGCCTGCGGGGACGTCGTCTAGTCCGAGGCCGACGTCTTTGGCCACTGAGATGGAAGCCCAACTCTATGAGGAGAAAGGTGGCCACCATCAGTATCCCGTTCAGCGGTGTAAGCATCCTGAGCGACTGCAACCATAGGGCGAAAAGTATTATCGTGGTAACCGCTGCAGCATGCCCTAAGCATGGAGCAGAGGACGATGTATCTTCTTCTCTCGCCCCTCCCAACAGTTGAGCAAGGGTGCAGGTAAGCGCGACGAACAGAGTAGCGTAAAAAGCGAGGGGTGCTAGTGAGGCTTCAGGGTCTAAAAACAGCACGATATATCCCCAGGACGCCCACCCGGCTATAGTCATCAGGCTTATCAAGAGATTCATTGCTATCCGACCTGCCCAACTCCTGAGAGGGGAGGGCCTCAGGATTCTGTTACGCGGGACCGTATGCCAGTAACGATACTGGCCTTTTAGCCCCCAACGGTCGGCATTATATCGCAACCTGGTGGTTGCAGCTACCCTTGACAACAGGCGGACTCGGCGGTAAAATTGATCTCTGAGGTTGGTGATATTCGCCAATCTCAGGATCGCGTGCGGCCGTGATGTAGTGGCAACATGCAACTTTCCCAAAGTTGATATCGTGGGTTCGAATCCCATCGGCCGCTCCTGATAGCCCTGCCGTCGATATATCGACGGCAGGGCTATTTTTATCCCACGATTAGAGGGGATAGCAGGCTTACTCCTCCACCAGGAAGATTCTGCGGTACTGAACACCCCACTGGATTGCTTCCCAGTCCGAAGGGTACCAGATATCGATCCAGTTCCCTTTTACGCCACCTCCCGTGTCCAGGGCAGTGAAGATCTCTCCTTCGAAGCCCTCTATCACCAGTTTTGACCAGAGTGGAATCAAGCGAGGGTCCACTGCTACCGTCCCCCAATGAGTCTTCACACCGCTTGCGGTGATCCCTCTCCCATCGGTGCCGTTCAACCATGGAGAGTCAGAGTAGGCTGTAATCTTGTACTGGCCAAGGTCGATCAAGCGGGTTTTGGGGGTTGGCGAAGGGGTTGGGCTCGGTGTTGGGGTTGGAGTTGCGGTGGGTAGCGGGTAAACTGGATTGGAAACCAGCATATCGTGCTCCAATAGCGAACCATAGATCATACGATATCCTCCGCGGCTGCTAACTCCCTCTGACCGCGATGGATTGTCTGGTTCACTTTGACTCTGATACGCCTCCGCTGCTTCACCAACGCTCGTTTCGGTAGCCATCAATTCAGCCCACACCAGAAACCCGATCACTACAACGACGAAGAGACGACTGGCGCGGATGCACTGTGTCATTACTATTGCTCCATTAGGCAAAAACCTACTTTAGCCAACAGGTTTGACAACGTGGAAGTGCCAGCGTATTGTGCCCCAACACTTTGTCAGGGCAGACTTTTCTTAGGAGGATGCGCTGCCAAGTGGATATTGTTGCACGACTTATGCCAAGCCATTGAGATGGCTTGGTTCACACAAACAGCCAGATCGTGTAACAGTCCAATGCCGTAGCGTCAGGCCTTGTGCCCGACGTGGTACCTCGTCGAGGACGAGCCCTGACGCAACATTGTGACTCGTGCCGTGAACCATGCCGAGATGGGCGTGGTCGATCTGATGCTGAGCTGGGGTTGGTAACTTCATAACCAGGCATGTGAAACCCTGGAAAGGGGGAGAGGGCTAAGAAGAAGCTAAATAGGCCCCTGCTGTCAGGGATGGAGGTCATTCCCTGACAGCAGGGGCCTATTTTTTATAGCGGCCCCGCCAGGCGGCTAGGCCGGTCGACCGGTTCGCCTGTCCCACCTTAGATAGTAGGGGTAGCCGGGCTCAAACTGATTGGCGATCTTGAGGTAATCTTCTTCGCTCCCCTCGATCATCAGTTTGTGCATCAAGACCACATCGGCTCCCGGTATCCATTCCACAGGTTGGACACACAGGCTCATAACAGCCCGCCCGTCTTCGTAAACGCTCACCATACCCCTACCTCGAGGTACCCGATAAATCCGGTTAGGTTTATTGGGGCTGGCGATTTCCAGATAGCCTCGTTGGTCGAGACTACGCGCTTGTTCCGGGCCAAGCATTTCCAGGAGCAGACTCTCAGCTCGCTTTTCAGCTTCCAGTTGAAGGTTTTGCCCCTTCCCTGGAGCCCCACGAGCATGAGAGCCAAACAGCACCCAGAATACGATCCCTATGAACTGAGCGGCCAGGATGGCGATGCCTATCCAGGCCGCCAGTTCCCAGTATAGGCTCGACCCGAGACCCTCGATCATCCTCCAGCAACCCTAGGGACCATTACTATCTGCTCGGCAGTCTGATCGAATCTCTCCAACTTCTTGGCCGGTTCACCGGGTGCCACTTTGAAAGCAGTAGCGCCCTTCGCCTTATGCTCCTCGAATATCCGCTCTGCCTCTTTGACTGCCTCAAGGGCCTCGGCATCGCCCACTTCGGCGCGCTCAACATCCCACTCTACAGTCGTGTCGCCTTGATGGCTCAATATCCTTAACTTCGCCATTCTCGGTTCCGTCTCCTCTCCAAGTGATACCTGGCGGATTTGCCACCGACTCCAATACGGGGTCGCGCCCCGCGGAACCCACTCAGAGACTTTTCGCCCCTTCGCTTGGTGCCGCAGGGAGCCCCTTACCCAGCACGAACCATACCAGCCATAATATCCATCGTAGTCAGTTAGGCTACTTTTGTTCCGTTGCAGTCGGGCGGCTTCCCCGCGAGCACACTACCTATCGCAAGAGGAATGCCCGCAACGGTCGTTGCGGGCATTCTTTTTCTACTTTTTTATTCTTACTTCGGTTATCTAGGCTCCCAGGCCAGCCAGACCCAATTCGGCGGCCGCCCCTTGCATAGCAGCAATTACGAAGCCAATATGCTCATCAAGCGGTATCGCCAGCTCCTCTGCTCCCTTGATGATATCTTCGCGGCTCACCGCTCGGGCAAACGCCTTATCTTTCATCTTCTTTCGAACTGAGGATGGTTTCACGTCCATAACACTTTTCGTGGGCCTTACCAGCGCCACCGCGGCAATGAAGCCTGTCAATTCATCGACGGCGAACAGCGCCTTTTTGAGCGGGGTGTCCCTGGGTATGTTCATGTAGTTGGCGTGCGAAGCCACTGCATCGATTATCTCCTCAGGCCAGCCTCGCTCCTTGAGTATCTTGACCCCCTCGTAAACGTGCTTTTCCCATGTAGGGTTCTGCTCGTAATCGAAATCGTGGATTAACCCCACGATGCCCCATTTCTCCTCGTCATCACCAAACTTACGAGCGTATGCCCGCATGGCTATCTCCACCGCCAGCGCATGCTTGAGCAGGCTATCGCTCTGCGTGTACTCTGTGAGCAGCGCCATGGCATCTTCGCGTGTCGGCTGCATCTCTACCTCCTACGTTGTTGCCCAGAGTATACCGACATTATAACTCGACTGGTTGTCACTAACTTACTGCCCCCTACAAAGGCAATACGATATCAATGGCCATACGCTTGGGGGCTGTTGAGGTAGAACGCTACTGTTTAACGGCTAGATCACAAAAGTCGAGGTAATTATCGACACCAGAAACCAGCCACGCGAACTCTCCAATGGAATCACACGCTTCCCGTATTGCCCGCAATCGCCCCCCGATGTCGTCCCCTTGCGGTCCTCCGATCGATATCGGCGCGTCGGCATAGGTCCCGTGAAAAGCGAAGTAGGCCTGGTTCAGCTTTCGTAAGGAGTATCCCTGCTGGACGAGTTGCTGCCTGGAGGTTTCCATCAAGCTCTCAGCCTCGTCGACTTTGCCCTGCGATAGCAGCTCGTCTACCCTTTGCCTAACGTCGCGCAGGATCGCTCTTACATCGAGGCTTGATGTGCTATCGGATGAGGATGAGGTATTCTGTTCGATAACAGATCCCTTATAGTTGGTTTCGTAAACCATGTCACCAATCTCGCGCCCAACCATTTCGGCCAACGTCTCATTAATGGAAATAATCCTGTGGTCGTTTTCGGCGCCAAAGGCGTATCTCCATCCCAACGGCCGCGTCGCCAAGAATTGGTGGGTCCACTCGTGCGCTACGGTTCTGAGAGTCCAGCGATAGTCCGCCCCCTCCGGTATCATGGATGGGTATATGCCCAACCCACCGATTTGGACCACTAAACCGGAATAGCCGCTGTTCCAGACCTTATGCTCCAACTCCTCAGCTTCTTCCAGCATCATTCGCGGCTTCAACAATACGGTAGTTGCCCGTTCGATCCGCTCGCGTGGCGATACGACTAGCACGTGAGGGAGGGCTTCGAATCGGAACAGTACAGGCGGGAACAGGAATTCTGCGTTGCCGACCTGACGCTGGAAACCGTTCTGTTTAAGCGCATTAGCTACTTGCCCCTGCATCGAGCTTTCAACCATAGGCCCGAGGCTGTCCAATTCTGACCGCAAAGGGATCAGTTCCGAGGAAAGAGCGGCGGTCCTCGCTGGGCCGCTCGACGCCATTTCCCAAGAAGCCCTGCTTAAGCGCACAGAGCGGTTGGCAAGGTCGAAATAGTTCTCCACATCGGCTTTCGAGCACAACCCGACTCTGTCGGTTTCTAGCACTTTCGAGGCGGTATTGCTTATCATCCATCCAAGTACTGTTTCAACGTGAGGAGCAGAAAGTTGTTCGAACCTGTAGCCCAGGTTGGAGGGGCTGCCGCTTGAGATACCTAGAAGCAGAGGGAGAGTTGCTATTGCGACAATGCACGCCAACAGTCGATGTCTCATCTTAGAGACCGCCACTTCATTTGTGGATTACGGTGTGGGGCGGAACGACCCGGCTCGTTGCTCCGTTATCTTACCCGGTTATAAAACCGGGTTCAAGCTATGGAGCTGTTATGGTTTTGCAATATTTGGCACCTCCTTGTTATGCCTTTGTAACTGCGGCATTGGTATTCTTATTCCGACGAGAGATGCTTTGCTTGAACGTGCGCTAATCGAGGAGCAATGGAGCACTTCGAAAAGGCGCAGCAGTCGAGGAATCCTGCAGTGGCGATTGCTGAGGAAGATCCCAGGCTGCGGCGCATCATCCGTTTAAATCTGGAGCGAGAGGGCATAAAGGCGATTGAGGCTACGTCGATGGCGGATTGCCAGGCGTATTTGCATAAAGGTGATGCAAAGCTGGCGATCATCAGCGCTCAATTGCCCGGTTTCGATGCTGCGCAGTTCTCTCGATGGCTACGCTCGGAATTCCCGAATAAGCCCGTTCCGGTAGTAGTGCTGTCCTTCGAGCCAGAAGATAGACTGCTAACCCATCCACTCAGAAAAGCGGTTTTCAAGCAAAAGCCTTTCGACCCTGCGGATCTGGTCGGGCAGGTTAGTAAGTTGATGTTGGCAGTCTGAAACCGGTATTGATTCTGCAAAATTATTAGCCCGCACGAGGATGTGTGGCACTAATAGGTGGGAAGCGATGCAATGGGGCATTCGCTATTCCACCTGGAAAACGATAAAGCTAACCATGTAGAACGTAAAGCCAACACAATGGCGTGTTGGCTTTACGTTCTACATGGTTCAATTTTGCTCGGCTAAAATATATCCAACGCCAGGTACGGTGCGAAGATACTTAGGATGCGCAGCATCAGCCTCTATCTTACGCCGGAGGCGGCTGATCCATACCCGCAGATACTCCATATCGTCCCTGTACTCGGGTCCCCAGGTGCGAACCAGCAGGTCTTCATGCAGCATGACCTTGCCGGCGTTGAGTGCCAACTGCTGAAGCAACTGCCACTCCGTGCGGCTCATCTGCACCTCTTTATCTCGCACCATCACCCTTCTCCGATCGAAATCTATGATGAGTTCGCCCAGGTCTAAACGTGGTTCGGCAGGCTGCTTGTTGTTAGATGCAGTCCTCCTGAGAACAGCTCTCACCCGAGCAGATAGCTCATCAGGGCTGAACGGTTTTGTGAGGTAATCGTCAGCCCCAAGGTCCAAGCCGCGGACCTTATCAGCGTCACTGCCGCGAGCAGTCAGCAAGATTACCGGTATAGAGGATTGACTCCGCAACCGCTTTAGCACTTCAAAGCCATCTAACCCAGGCATAATCACATCGAGAACCACCAGATCAGGGGCTTCAATGTTGGCCACATCCAAAGCAGCGAAGCCGTTGGCGGCGGTCAGCACACGGAAGCCGGCCGATTCTAATTCCGCCCGAACAAAACGTAATATTCGAGGCTCGTCATCTACCACCAGAACCGTCGGTTTTTTCACCCAAGTTCCTCCTCAACGATAGGTAAGGTGAAGAAGAAGGTGGAACCTTTTCCTAGCTCAGACTCCACCCAAATTGTACCACCATGGGCTTCGACCAGCCTGCGGCATATCGCTAGCCCCAGCCCAACCCCCTGAATCCGGCCGTCGTTCGCTTCGGCCGCTCTCTGGAATCGTTCAAAGATCTTTTCCTGCTGGTCAGATGCGATGCCTATTCCCTGGTCTCTAACCGATACTAACAGCTTGTTATCAACTACCTGTGCCGCAAGCTCGATCTCCCCACCATCTGGGGAGTACTTAATAGAGTTGTCCAGCAGATTGCGCAGCACCTGCTCGATTCGCAGGGGATCGGCCTCGGCTAACGGGAGTTCCGGTGGAATAGATAAGTTGAATCGGAGTTTCCCCGCTCGCTGTTTCGCTTTCTGCACCACTTTAGCAGCAAGCTTCCCAAGAGACACCGGTTCGGTGGCCAATCTGATAACCCCCGCTTCCGATCTGGAGAAATCCAGAAGGTTTTCTACCAGCCGGTACAGTCGATCGGACTCTTCGTCCACATCCCTGAGCAGTTCCTCCCGCATCTTCTCATCTAAAGTCGAGTAATGCCGCAATAGCGTGCTCGCGGCGCCCTTGATGGAGGTCAACGGAGTTCGCAGTTCGTGTGAGACCAGGGAGATAAATTCGTCCTTAAGCTGCTCGGTCTCTTTCGCTTTGGAGATATCCTGGAAGACGGACACTGCGCCTACAATCTTTCCATCCAAGTCCTTAAAGGGGGCGCTATTGATTAATACGGGGGTTTCTTTCCCATCAGTTCGCCGGATGATCACCTCTGCGCCCAAACAGGTCTCACCATAAATCAGGGCTCTGCTCAAAGGGGATTGATCCCAGGGAAATGGTATACCCTCAGGGGTCAACAGCCCCGCGCCGCTGCGGCTTTCGTCCAATGCAGCGACCGTTGTCGCCTTTATCCCCAATAGCTCTCTACCAACGCGATTCACTGTTGTAACCTCTCCCTCAGCGCCCATGGCAACCAATACACCTTCCGGCATGCTGTCGATAACCACCTGCAGGTATCGCCTTCCGGCCTCAGCCCGTTCTCGCTGGGCGACTGCATCTTCGTAGAGGCGTGCATTTTGGATAGCGATAGTCGCCTGCTTCGCGAAAGCCATTAGCAGTTGAGCGTCCTCCTCCCGAAACCTGGCAGGTGTGCGATTACCTATATAGAGAACACCCAGGAGGTTTGATCCTGTGTGGAGAGGCACGGCGATCTCTGATTTCAAGCCTTCCTGCTTGACTGCATCCATTGGGGGATCCTTGAAGATCACCTCCCTTGGATAGTCGTCTACGATAATCGGCCCGCCCTTTTGAAGTACAACGCCTGCCAGCCCCTGTTCCCTTTTGAGCTTCAGCTTGCGCATCGCCTCGGTTCGAAGCCCGACGGAGGCTGCTACTTCCAAATCGTTCCCATCCTGGGAAAAAAGAGATAGAAAGCTAACGTCTGCTCCCAACAGCTCCTGAGCCTTGCTCACGATCGATGTGAGTATCTCAGAAAGTTCGAGATTGATCGAAATATCTCGCCCGATCTCAAATAGGGCAGTCACCTGGGCTGCGCGCCTTTCAGCGGCAGCATATAGGCGCGCGTTCTCCATCGCGGTCGCAGCCTGGTTGGCCAAGCCCTGGATGAGCCTCATCTCCTTAGGCGAGGGGCCTTTTACCCTCGTTGCCCACCCTGCTGCCAACACCCCGAGGGCGTCGCCTCTGAACACGAGGGGGATCGCCAACACCGAGGAAGCCCCGATAACTCCTGCCAGGCAGGGTATCGGTTGCTGATTGCCGATCTGTTTGACCCAAACGGGCTCTTTTGTCCGTAAGGTCCGCTCCAGAAGAGGATTCGCCGACAACGGCATCTTGTTGCAGGAATGCAGGTCGATGGGGAGGTCTTCGCCGCTTGCTGCAGCTACGATCGATAGCTCGTCCTCAGCGTCTTCTGACAGTTCGACTACCACGACCCAATCAGCTCCGACGATTCTCAAAAACTGCTCGGTGAGGATTCCGAGCACCTGGTCACGTTCGAGAGTAGAGTTCAGTAAACCTGCCAGCTCCAGTAGCGTCTCTGCCTGGATCGGCCAACGCCCGTTGCCCTTTTGGGAAGCTCTCGCAATTGAGTTTTCAGCGCTTTTGCTATCGATCATACCGTCTTCCCTCCCTCTTTCCATATTATCTCAGGTTAGGGCGCAACTGCCACCTTTCCTGTGTTTTGGGATAGGATCTATTAGTCCCCGACCAAACCCTCACCCCAAACCCACGCTCCCAACTCGTTAGGAGCATGGGTTTGGGGTGGTTACTTCATTTTGATACAATCACCAACGGTCAATCAAAAAGTCTTGAGAGGGAATTAGGAGGGTACGTTGAGGATAGGAGCTCACGTTTCAACAAGTGGTGGCGTTCATAATGCAATAGGTCGCGCGTTGGAGATCGGCGCTAACTGCATCCAAATTTTCGCAGGGGCTCCACAGAGATGGGCAGCGGCTCGCTTCCCGGATGCGGATGTCGATGCTTTCCGCAAGCTTTCTCGGGAAAAAAACATACAGCCTGCATATATCCACAGCTCATATCTGCTCAACTTCGCTTCTGAAGATCCTGACCTCCGCGCTAAGTCGATGCAATCCCTCCTGGCATCCCTCAATTGGGCAGATAGGCTCGGAGCGGCGGGAGTGATAACCCATCTGGGAAGCAGTCGCCATGGGGATCCGGAGGATGCGGAGAAACGGGTAGGCGATGAACTCGAAAGGCTGCTCCGCGATGCGCCTATCCGACCTCACCTGCTATTGGAAAGCTGCGCAGGCCAGGGAAATACCATTGGCCGCCGCTTCGAGCAGCTTTCTTACCTCGTTCAGAGACTATCCGATGATCGGATCGCGGTGTGCCTGGATACAGCCCACGTTTTCGCGGCGGGATACGACATCTCGACTGCAGAAGGGCTTGAAAGCACGATTGAGCAGTTCGATCGCACACTGGGCATAGAGAAGTTGGAAGCTATTCACGCCAATGACTCCAAATCCTCTCTGGGTTCCAACGTGGACCGGCATGAGAACATTGGAATGGGTTTGATCGGTGAGGATGCGTTTGCCAGAATCCTCAGTCACCCGGTTTTGCGGCCGCTTCCGTTTATCCTGGAGGTCCCAGGCTTCGACAAAAAAGGACCCGACAAACCGAATATCGATGCCCTGCGCCGTTTAGCAGGACTGGATAAGGCTTAGCAATCGGTTAGAGTGCTTCGCTCGTTGATCCGGAAATCGCCATTCTCATCCACGATGCTGCCTCTAGAGTGATGGAGGTTCGTTCTCCGCCAGGCGCAGCGTAAACCCAAAGATGCTGCCCTTTCCCGGCACTCCTTCGCTTTCTACCCAGACATCTCCCCCGTGAAGCTGCACCAGCCTTTTGGCAATGGCCAGCCCTAAACCGGTGCCGCCGAAAAGGCGCCTGGTGGAGGAATCTACCTGCCGGAACTTGTCCCACACTTTGTCTTGATACTCGGGAGGGATGCCAATACCGGTATCTGTGACGGTAACGGCCATCTCTCCAGCTTTTGCTTGATGTCGTTGATTTCTTGCCGGTTTTACCTTTCCGCTTCCGACATGGGCATTTAAGCTTACCTTTCCTCCGGGATCTGTAAACTTTATTGCGTTCGAAAGCAGGTTGCCGAGTATCCTCTGTAGCTGCTCTTCGTCAGCTAAGACCAAAGGTAGATCCCTTCTTACCCCGTTCTTTATCGTTATCCGCTTAGATTCCGCCAGCATCGCGGTATCTGATACCACTTTCTCCGCTATTTCTGCAAAATTGACCGGTGCCAGCACTACCTCGTGTCTGCCGGCCTCCAACCTAGACATATCCAACAGGTCGTTGATCAACCGCAACAACCGACTGGAGGCGCTTTTAATCGACTCAAGTGCCCCTCTCTGCCTGGGAGTCAATGGCCCTTGGATACCTCTTAACAGAAGATCGGTGTATCCCATGACGGCCGTAATGGGAGTACGCAGCTCATGGGATGTAGTAGCAACGAACTCATCCTTCATCCTCTCCACTTCCCTCTCCGCTGTGACGTCCCTTAACACCACAACCGCTCCGGTAATGTTTCCAGTTTCGTCTCGGATAGGGCTGGCGCTCGCGCTAAGGATACAATCCCCCTTCACTCCGACCCCGAAAACCTCTTCTCCAGTCACCAACTCTCCGGCTAGGGCTCTCTCTATCAACGAATGCCCCTTCCGGGCAGGCCTCCTGTCGTCGGATATCTTTGTATCATTATCTACAGGATCGTCATCCCCAATTAGCGTCTTTCCACGATCCGTCAGCATTCTCTCTGCCGATGCGTTCACAACCAGCGGTTTACCGGATTTATCGGCAACGACAACCCCATCCACCATCTGGGAGATGATGGCTTCAAGACGCGTTCGTTGGGATTGGCTTTCCTGGAAGAGCCTCCGGTTCTCGATGGCAACCCCCACCCTCCCCGCTAGCTCTGCCATCAGGGACAGGTCGGCATCCCCAAGATGATGCTTAATACTTGTTGAATAAACCATCATCACACCTAAGATGCGACCGAGCGCGCGAATGGGAACTATGACCCTTGAGGTAGGAATCTTCATCTTGAGATAGGTCACCTTGTCTGGGATGTTTGCCCTTGACCTGATTTCGGCTATGAACTCTTCTCTTTTTACGACCGATTGCAATATCGGTTCGCCGGTTTGAGCTACTAACCCAACTACGCTTTCCCCAATCGGTATTGGATTGCTGCCGCAGATGCTCTTTACAAGAGCCAACTCTCGTTTCTCTTTACAATAGATCGCTTCTGTTCTCAACATGTTGCTTTGCTCGTCAAGTAATAAAATTTCGCAGCAGTCTCCTAATACCTCCACACTCTTCGCGGCCACCAGGCTCAACACCTGGGTCAAATCCATATCGCATGCGAAAAGGTCCCCAACCTCATACAGGAATCTTGACCTACGCTCAGCTTTTTGAAGCTCTAAGATTTTTTCTCTTAACCTCTCGTCGGTCTGCTCATATAGCCGTGCATTCTCGATAGCCAGCCCGAACTGGTAAGCGATCGCAGTCAGGAGGTTTGTATCCTTCTTCGAGAACTGCATTCCATATTTGGCAACCATGGCTATCGATCCCAGAAGCTGCCCCTTGCTTACTATCGGAGCGCAAATGCAAGCCCGTAAAGGTGCGATGACAGCCTCGGAGCCTCCGATCCTTCTCACCATCACACGGCTCTCGCCCATCGAATCCTCGCCAGCATCGCCCGGTTCATGACTAGTACATGTTCGATAATGGCAGAGTCGATGGCTGGCACAATCCTCAATAACCTCCCCTGGCAATCCTCGCCAGGTAACCAGTTTTAGCTCGTCGCCATTTTCCTCCAACAGGAAGACCGCCCCCGCGTCTGCACCCATTACCTGCATAATGCGGTCGATTGCGGTTTCCAATACCTCTTCGGGTTTGATAGTAGCTCCCAATGCAACAGCTACTTCGTCAAGAGCGTCCAACTCTCGATTTCTCGCATCCAGCGATACTACCGCCTGCTCCAATCGATCTTTAGCGATTTTCAACTGCTCATAGGGTTTATGTACCGATGTTACGGTGAGCACCTTGAAAATCAGGTAGTATGCTGCCACCTTGTAAATATGACCAATAATGAGATACAGATCACCTGGTGAGAGGAACAGTATCAGCGAGGCTTCGCTCACGGCGATCGCCACGAGAGCTGCCATAATCAACAGCATAGATGAGTCTCTGGTAATCCGGGATCTCTTCAAATAAACCATCGAGGTAGCCAGGTACAACGCAACAACGATAGCTTGCAAAGTTACGCTAAACCAGGTTGAACCCTGTTCGCTATCGTAGATGGGGGGGAGTTGGTTCCCTAAAAGGGTTATTACGGCAAATGCAATTACGCAAACGGCGAGATTTTGCGATAAAAGATAACTACGATCGAGATAGGGATCCAACCTGTTAGGCTTGAGATTGGCTGCCTTCCACATCACCCAAATGGTCCATAACCTGGCCAGCAATCTGTAATAGAGCGCCTTGTTCGTGCTGTTGGCAGTGAGGACGTCGGGCATCCCTTCCTGAGAGAGCAAGTGCAATAGATCGATGCCAATTATTGCGACAAAGCCGGTCCCGATAAAAAGGTTAAAGACGTTTCGGGTTTGCTTGGAGCTTTCCCAGTTTACGACAAACACGGAGAAGCCTATCAGGATGCCGCCCAGTTCCAATAGGTTGTGAACGACCAGTAAATGGTGAGTTTCCAACACGAAATAGATATGGTTATGTAGGGCGGCAGCCAGTAGCAGTAAGCTAGCCATGGCTACCCCCATAAGGAGGACAGCTTTTTCCGATCCTTGGAGCTTGGTGACCATCGGTCGTCCTATCGGAAGATCGTCACCTGACGCTACTGGACGAAATAGCCAACGCTTTAGAGTGGATCAACAGCATACCACAGACCAGATATCGTACAAAAGATATTCAGGTGGCACATCGTCTGCATCCATAAGAAAAAGCCCGCCATTCTGGCTAGAAGCGACCAGTCAACAACAAAGCCATGAGATTACAGTTGAATTCGCCAAGGATAGCAGATAAGGAAAGTGAAGGTGGCCAACATAGACGTTAGCAGATCCCCGGTTCTAGAGTTTGATGAAGCAGTGCAGCTCTACTACGACCTATTGACTCAGTCTAAGGAAATGACAGAGCAGGTTCGGTTGCTGCGCGATAAGATTCTCCGAACCCTCTCAGCCAAGAAGCTGGAACGTGTACAGGTAGATGGCTACGAGGCCGTTCGGCAGATCCGGCACCACCCACCGCAGTTGAACGAGGATCGAGCTGTTGAAATCCTGGAACAACATGGCCGATTGGAAGAGTGCCAGGTAGAGGTACTGGACGAGGACAAAGCTAGAGAAGTTATCGAAGATCTGTTCCACCACGGCGCTTTGAGCAAAGATGAACTACCATACATATATGTGAAGCCAACGGAGGCGCTACTGGTCAATAAGGTTCAGCCTGAGATCGAGCAGATCAGAGAGAGGCGCAAAGCACGCCGCGCAGCGTGACCAGCTAGCGGCAAAGACGCCACATTTCTATCTGATACAGCCCAACAAAGCCTCCAATAGCGTATAATGAATACTGACAATGGTGCTGGGAGGCTAGGCCGGATGTTGTTGACTTATGAGAGAGGTGATGCCCAACGGCCTAAAGGCCACGCTCTCCTGTACTTTAAAAGCTGGTCGGATCCATCATCTCTCTTCGCTACCTATCTGATCGTTCCCCCAATCTCGGTGGAAATCAGCAAATACATACCGCCTATGTTCGCGGGGCAATTCCAGCAGCTCGGTGCCGGCGGGATCAACGTGTTTCCTTATCCTCCGATTCCTGAGAAGGTGCAGAGTGAGGGCTTTTTAAAGCAGATGGCTCAAGCCCGGGACGACGACCTGATCTTCGGTGGCTCCATCGACACATCATCTCCTGAACGGCTGCTACACGCCGCTGCCGAGGCCGCCAACCAGTATTTCCAAAGCTTCTCATCTTACATAGCTTCAGTCCCAGCTCAGGAGATCGAAGCTGCGCCAGAGGAGGAAGTCGGGTCCGTCGACGTCAGTGAGGTCCTATATGGGTTAATGAGCGAGAGAGACAGGCTTGCGGAATTGGCCAAGCTTAGTGGCCAACTCCGTTACGCCATCGGCGGGCACGATACCAGGCTGGCAAACGATACCGTTTCCGAGATCGATCGGCTCGCTAAATACCTCCCGGAGAAATATAAAGCCAAAGAGGTTTCCAAAGCCGCTCAACGGCCGGGGGAGCAGGGCGACAGACTCACCCAGCTTTACCTGGACAGGGCTTACCGGCTGGCAGATGAGGACTACGAAGGCGTAAAACGCATCGAAGAAGAAATACAAAAACTTTTGTAAGAGGAAGCAGGGGTACAGAGTTCGGTAGACGTCCCTTGCTTCCTCTTGCGTTGGGGAGATCTTATGAGACTTGCCAAAATCCAGGCTACTTTGGGCCCCGCCTGCTCATCTCCTGATGTATTGCGTAAGATGGCAGAGGCCGGCATGGACGGTTGCCGGATAAACATGTCGCATTGCTCGCCCAGGCAAGCCCGAGAGCTGGTTGATACGATCCGAAAGCTATCTCTCGAGTGCGGCCGCCCAATGGCTATCGGAGCCGACCTACGTGGCCCTAAACTTCGCATCAGCGACGTCGAAGGTGACGGTATCCTCCTCGAGGAGGGCGCATCAATCGAACTAACGACCGAAGACCGCCCTACGGTGCCCGGTTTGATTTCGGTCAACTACCCGCATCTGGCGGATGATGTGCGCCCAGGCGACCCTGTGCTGCTCAACG
Organism: Chloroflexota bacterium; assembly: GCA_050942695.1. GTDB lineage: Bacteria > Chloroflexota > UBA6077 > UBA6077 > UBA6077 > JBMNNU01. Next base: position 11,305 of record JBMNNU010000005.1, on the reverse strand, counting down.
ACGGTATCTTCAAGCTGCGGGTCGAATCGGTTAAGCAGGGTAGGGTTTTCTGCGTTGTGGAAAAGGGCGGAACCCTTACATCTAGAAAAGGCTTTAACCTCCCCGGCGTCCCTTTGAGAGTGCCTTCCCTGACTCAAAAAGACCTGGAAGATCTCACTCTGGCAGTAGAGACAAAGGTCGACTTCCTATATGTCTCGTTCGCCAGGTCTCGCCAGCACATCCAGGATGTCCGGACTGCTCTGGCCCGCCTTGGAGCAACCCTACCTATCGTTGCTAAAATCGAGCGCCAGGAGGGCGTGGATGCCCTGCCCGAGATCGTCGACGCCGCCGACGGGATCTGTGTGGCGCGTGGAGACCTGGGCATAGAGACCCCGCTCGGCTCGGTACCGGAGATCCAGAGAGAGGCCGTTGGCCTCTGTCGGAAGGCCGGCAAGTTCGTAATGATGGGCGGACAGTTGCTGGTTAGTATGGTGTCTAACCCAACCCCCCTCAGAGCCGAGGTGGCGGACATCGCCACGGTGGTGCGGGACGGATATGATGCCGTAGTTCTCTCCGACGAGACCGCGGCTGGTGACTATCCGGTTGAGGCAGTGCGCGTTGCAGCGGAGGTAATCGCCCGCACCGAAACCGCCCTGACTGAAGAAAAGGCCCGCGAAGAAGAACTCGCGGCCTCACGTTCGAGAGATATCGGCCCGGTAGTCATCGTGTCTCACAGCGGGACTGCTGCGCTGCGGTTTTCTGCATCTCGTGCAGCTTTACCCATCGTTGTCGCCGTCAGTCGGCCAGAGATTGCCAGTTGGCTTTCTACCTGGTGGGGGGTTATACCCGTCCTAGTCGAAGATCTATCAGATCCCACAGCCGCTGCAAACAGGGCGATATCTGCGGCTACTGAGATGGAGCCTTCGCTGGCCGTTGGTAAACCCCTGGTTCTGTACGAACTGTAACCGGCCGGGTGAGCTTATCGAATTATGCGATACCGGCAAAAAAGTTCGTTCTCGTGATGGTAGAGACTTACAAGCTCTAACCTCGCCAATCGATCCAAGGGGAGAGCAGGCCCCTCGACTATTGTTCGCAAAGCAGATCCGCCGACCATCTTCGGCGCCACGGTGCAGAAAAGCTCGTCCACCAATCCGTTGGCCAGGAGCGTGCCGTTGAGGTTTGGGCCGCCTTCCACAACCAAACGGCGAACGCCCAGCTCATCAACCAATATTTTCATCATAAGGGTAGGGTCCACGCACTCACGGCCGGCAACCAACACGCGGGCATGGGGCTTAAGAGCCTCCACTCTGTCTTTTGGAACCTGCTCAGTTGTCATGACGACGGGTGGGAAGCCGCCAGCTCGAAAGAAGGTGCCGGTCAATGGGAGATCCGCGCTGGCGGTCACCACGATAGCTACAGGTTGAGGTGCAAGGCCGAGGGCTTTGCGACGCGAGTGCATCTCGGCCGGGACAGATGGGTTGACGTTCTCCCTTCTGAGAGTCTCTCCGCCAACCATCACCCCATCTGCTGCTGCTCGGATACGCCGCATCGCTTGGTGATCCACTTTGCTGCCGATTGTGAATGCTTTCCAGTCTAACGCTGCTTTTCCATCAACCGTGGCAACCATGTTTATTGCTGTATATGGACGATCCTCGGGCAGCACCGGAAAGGCCAGATCTTGGTATATATCCCCCGGCTCCATCTCCTGATAGTCGGGCAAGAGTCTCTCCACTTCTGGCCTCCTATTGAATATCATCTTCACCATTATATCGGCAGATCAGAAGGAGTTCTATAAAATTAGCTTGCTGTACATGCCGGCCTAACACTTTACATCAAATGCAAGAAGTCCTATAATCCCCGCACCTGGTTATTCTATCTCAGGGTAGACAAGCTATATCCAAAAGGCTATGAAGAGGACGAGTATCCGGCTCGGAAAGCCACAGAGAACCGCGCGAGGTGAGAGGCGGCGCTGAAAGACCGGTGAAAATGACCTCAGAGCTGCAGGCTGAACCGGGGTTTATTCTCGCAGTAAGCTGAGCCGGTGTCTCTCAGGAGACGAACAGCCCCCGTTAAAAAGGCTGGGGTATCGGATCGACAATGGAGCGATCCCGTACTCATTGAGGCAACCGTCGAGAGGCGATTGCGAAGCAGGGTGGTAACACGAGCAAGGTTCTTCGTCCCTGACAGCGGGCGAGGACCTTTGTTTTTTTATCAATATAAGGAGCTTTATTAAAGGTGAACGTGCAGAGCTTGGAAGTCGGGTCTGTTGGACTCGTCAAAACCCAGTATCACACTTTCGCTGAGCCGCCCAATGAGATGGAATTGGATAGTGGAGAGAGGCTTGGCCCGATAACGCTGGCCTACGAGACTTACGGGAAGCTCAACGACGAGCGGGATAACGCAATTCTGGCTCTTCACGCTCTTTCGGGCGATGCTCACGCTGCAGGCATCAGCGCCGACGACAACGCCATCAGCGCAGCGGACACCGGCTTTGGTGCTAAGGACTCGGCATCGGTGAACCGTAAGAAACTGGGCTGGTGGGATAATATGATCGGTCCAGGCAAGGCCATCGATACAAACCACTACTACGTCATCTGCTCTAACATCTTAGGAGGGTGCCGCGGATCAACCGGTCCCAGCTCGATTAATCCCGCCACCGGGCGACCATACGGGCTGAGCTTTCCGATGGTAACGGTGCGGGATATGGTCAACGCGCAGAAGCAACTGATAGATCACCTGGGAGTAAAGCGACTGCTCTCGGTTGTTGGTGGGTCTCTCGGCGGGATGCAGGCGCTGCAATGGGCTGTCTCATACCCCGATATAGTCGAGTCCTGCATACCCATCGCAACCGCCGCGAGGCTATCCGCTCAGGGTATCGCATTTAACGAAGTAGGCCGGCAGGCGATCATGGCCGATCAGAACTGGCACGGCGGCGACTACTGGGGCAAAAACACGCCCATCCCCGGCCTGGCCGTCGCTCGTATGCTCGGCCACATTACCTACCTGAGCGATGAGTCGATGCGCAACAAATTTGGGAGACGGTTGCGCGGCAAGGAAAAATATGGTTTTGACTTCTCCACAGACTTCGAAGTTGAAAGCTATCTCAGGCACCAGGGAGAGAGCTTCATACATCGCTTTGATGCCAACAGTTACCTATACATTACAAAAGCGATCGATTACTTCGACCTGGCGGAGGGGCATGATGGCCTGGCGGCGGCTTTTAGGAATGTAAAAGCCCGCTTTCTGGTTATAGCCTTCAGCTCTGACTGGCTCTATCCACCTTATCAATCGAAGGAGATCGTGAAGGCACTCAAGGCAAATGGTATCGATGTGAGTTACTGCGAGATACCTTCCAGCTACGGCCACGATGCTTTCCTGCTGGAAGAGGAGGCTCAGACCAACCTGATCAAAGGATTCCTCGCATTCACCGCAAGAAAGGGGCGGTAATATATGGTAGCGCTAGCTGAAGATAGTATCGCTGTCCCAGCTTTAAGCGAAAGGCTGGACTTAAAGCTAATCAGCGACCTCGTTGAACCCCATTCCACCGTGCTCGACTTAGGATGCGGCAACGGGGAATTGATGGAGCTATTGATCCGGGAACGTCAGGTCGTTGCCAGAGGTGTGGAAATCTGTGAGGAGGGGATCTATCACTGTATCTCTCGAGGGTTAACGGTACACCACGGCGACCTGGACGAGGGGCTAGAGGATTACCCCGATAAGTCCTTCGACTACGTGATCCTGAGCCAAACCCTCCAAACAGTACACAAACCCAGGTTAGTCCTGCAAGAGATGCTGAGGGTTGGCCGCCTTGGAATAGTCACAACTCCCAATTTCGCCTTCTGGCAGGCACGGGTATACCTCGCATTAAAAGGCCGAATGCCCATGACGAGCGATCTGCCCTACCAGTGGTACGATACGCCCAATATACACCTGACCACGATCACGGACCTGTTGGATCTCTTCCGATGCGAAAACATCTCAGTGGTCAAGGCGGTGTACCTTTCAGGTGAAAGGCGAGTCCGGCTGTTTCCCAACCTGCTGGCTCGCACCGCGCTGTTCATGATCAAAAAAAATGGGGACTAAGATGCTCGCTGATTCAGGCTATCCGCATCTGTCGAGGTCAACGATTCGGATCTCTCCGACATACGGTTTCGATCTGTAGCATTTAACTTTTTGAAGCTTCTCGACGACGTCTGCCATTCTATTAGAGGCTTCAGCCATGCGCTTTGAGAGGGCTAACAGCTCCTCGGGAGAGCGATTTCGCCGCGACATCAGCTCAGCCCCTGCTATAACCACAGTGAGGGGCTGATTCAGCTCATGAGCAACAGCCCCTGCAAGCTGGACAGCCGCTTCATCTCTAGCAGCTCTGCGCAATGCGCGCTCTGAGCGCAAATAGAGGATGTGGATCGCGGTAGCAAGGCCGATCCCCAGCAGCCAGATCGCCCCCAACAGGAAGACGCTTCTCCATGGAGACGGTATATCCGGCACGAAAAGCTGCTGTAACAGCATTAAGAAGCTGAAGAGAGAAAGGGCAGAAAGAACAACAAACCAGAGTGACTGGACAAATGGCACGGGGCAAATCCCTCCGTTTGAGGATGTCGAATAGGTACCTTGCCGGGTCGATCTGTCTTACAGATCGACCCACTGCCTCGCCGTCAGCATGAGCGGCTCATCGGCCTGGTCCCCTTCGACGTATCCTCTACGGAGCGGCTCAAGCGCAATTATATCCGGTACAAACAAAGGCGACAATGCGTTGTTTAGGGATTTTTATTCCAGAATGGTAACGATCTCTTCGAGCGCTTTTCGAGGTCCGGGTGCAGGGGTTTCCGCCGGATAGCCAACCGGCACCAGCGCAAACAGCCTTATGTCATCTGGGACTCCCAACATCTTCTCCATTTCGCGCCGGATCAACATGGGACCCGCCATCCAACAAGCCCCCAGCCCTTCCTGGTGCAACGCGAGCAGCAGGGTTGCCACTAGGCCTCCGACTGTCTGTATCTTAGATGCGACCGCAGCGCGGTTCTCTATCATCTCTCTGGCCTCGGGATCCGCTGGCCCTCGGCGTTTGAGGACCTTGTCGGCAGCGCTCTGATATTCCCCGTGGCCAACCGCTATTAAAGCCCCGGCATTTCGGAAAAAGCAGGCATTTCTGCTGTATCTTTGAAATGTCTCCCCAAACTCCCCCACCTCCGGCCACTGACACATCCGATCCATCTTTTCCTGGAGAGTGTCAGCCATTCGGTTTATCAAGGCGCGGTTTTTAACTACAAAAAACTTCCAAGATTGGTAGTTGCCTCCATTAGGTGCCCAGCAGGCGAGGTTGATCGCCTTCATGATGACATCCAACGGCACATCCTTATCCTGGTACTTCCTGATCGATCTTCTGGTCTTGATGGCTTCTTCTAACTCCATAATCCATCTCCTCGAATCTCGAAGTTAATAACGATTGCATAAGCTGGGTTCAATCTTGCCAATAGCGCCCCAATGATACAAAGGCAATCGCTGCGGAGCAACTCGATAGACGACTTCTTTCGAAATGGAGTATCATTGGCAACGATTAAAGATGAGATTTGAAAAATGGCAGCGTAATCTTACAGCGCTATGGATAGCTCAAACGCTAAACATGGTCGCTTTTAGTTTTGTAATCCCCTTCTTCCCCCTCTACGTTCAAACTCTGGGAGTTCAAGGGGCGGCTGAGGTAGCCCAGTGGGCGGGTATTCTTGCTGCGGCTCCATCCCTATCGCTAGCGATATCCCAACCTATCTGGGGAAGTCTTGCCGATCGCTTCGGTAGACGCCCCATGGTCATCCGCTCGATGTTTGGGGGCGGGGTCGTAGTCGGGCTTATGGGGTTCGTTTCGTCCCCGGAGCAGCTCCTGGTGCTCCGACTCATCCAGGGTTTAGTGACAGGTACGGTTGCAGCATGCAACGCCCTTGTCGCCAGCACAACCCCGAAGGCTCACTTAGGAGTCGCATTGGGGATTATGCAGGTTGCCATCTTTTTGGGAATGTCCATCGGCCCCTTGATAGGAGGGATATTCGCCGATACCTATGGGTTCCGGATTACCTTTTACGTGGCGTGCATTCTCATGCTGTTAGGGGCCCTTATAGCTGCAGTTTTCGTAGAGGAGCAGTTCACTCCTCCATCTCGCGGGGTTCAACGTCCGAGTATTTGGCGAGACAGCAGAACACTTCTCAGCACAGCTATCTTTCCGATCCTTCTGGGTGTAACCTTCCTGATCCAGTTCGGCCAGAGCATCGTAGCTCCTATGCTTAGCCTCTTCATCGAGGAGTTGAGCGGCGGGGTAAACGCCGCAACGATGGCAGGGGTCACCCTCGCCGGGACAGGTGTTACCAGCGCGATTTCCGCTTTGGCGCTCGGACGGCTAGGTGATAGGATCGGGCATACGAAGATCCTGACCGTCTGCTTGGCTGGAGCTACAATCACCTTTTTCCCTCAGGCGATGGTTCAAGACGTGTTTCAACTGGTGATTCTGAGATCATTGTTGGGCTTTTTCTTGGGCGGGTTGATGCCTACGGCCAACGCCCTTATCGCTCAGGCCTCACCGGACGCACGCCGCGGCTCGGCTTTTGGACTGTCTTCAGCATCCACCTCCTTAGCTCATGGTGCGGGGCCTCTGATGGGCGCGGGTGTAGCTACCCATTGGGGTTTACGCGCCGTCTTCTTAGCAACGTCTATACTCTTTGCCATAGCCTATATCTGGACAAGCCATGGTTTTCGGAAATATCCTCTCTCCCGGGCCAAGCCCGAGATCCTGAGACCCAGTACGCGGGCGCGTCCGGCCAGTCAGAGCAAAAACGATAGCTAAAAATTGGGCAAGATAACCGTTACATCCGTTTTCTCTTGTCCTGGCTCTATGAAAGAGGTAAGCTAATGAGGGGGCCGGGCGGAATGCGCATCTATGATGGATCGCTCATGTCGCTGACGGACACCACAACCTCTTATGTAAGGAGGCGCGCCCTCCCTGTACGGGTAGGGCTCCGGCCAATACCGCCGGTGAAAAGCATATTGGATGACTTCGACTGACGCAAACAGATCCACACAATCGCTCCGGACGCTGCTCACAGAAACGACGACTTTTGTGCGTATAGCTGAACTCGTACCGGGCCGAGGACCGCTAGCAGAACCAGAAGCCACTAAGGTTAAGGCGATGGCCGACGAGCTGTTAGGCTCCAACATCGCCCATGTCCTGAGCATCACCGACAACGCCGGTGGAGCCCCGAAGATCTATCCGGAATCTCTTGGGCTTCTCCTGGGTGACCGCCGGAAGCAGGCCATCATCCATCTCTCCTGCAAAGATCTCAACCGCGCTGGACTGGAAAGCCGAGCCTGGTCTTTGGCTGCAGCCGGTTTTGAGAGCTTGCTTTGCCTCTCGGGCGACTATCCGGTGGATGGATATCGCGGTTACGCCGATCCAACCTTCGATGTGGACTCCGTTGGGCTTATCCAGATGCTCCACGAGATGAATCAGGGAATGCCCGTGCCAAACATGAAGGGAGAGTTGGTGCCCCTGCCCAAGACCGATTTCTACCTGGGGTGCGCCGTGTCTCCTTTCAAACAGCAGGAACGGGAGTTGATGCCCCAGTATTTTAAGCTGGCGCGTAAGATCGCCGTCGGCGCAGAGTTCGTCATCACTCAGTTAGGATACGACTCACGGAAATTTGACGAGCTAATCAGGTATATGCGGCTCAAGGGGCTCAACGTTCCTGTCATGGCAAATATCTACCTGCTCTCGCGGCCGGTGGCCCGATTCTTCAACAGAGGCAATGTGGCCGGTGTTTTCTGCAGCGACGAGTTGAAGGCAGAGTGCGAAAAGCAGGCAGCTTCGCCGGACAAGGGCAAAAAGTTCTTCCAGGAGTTCGCAGCCAAACAGATAGCAATACTGAAGGGATTGGGTTACCGCGGCGCCTACCTGGCAGGGCCGCGCAATGCTCAGGAGTTCAGCACCATATTCGAGCTGGCCGACTCGTACGGCCCCGACGACTGGAAAGAGTTCGCTAAAGAGATCCAGTATCCTCAGCCGAACGAGTTCTACTACTTCGAGCAGGACCCGGAGACTAAGCTCAGCTCAGGAGAGATCAATCGGCAGTATCAGGCATCCCTCACGCCGGAAGGCAGGAAAAGAGCCCGATCCAGGGCGCCGCTGGCCTATAAATTTAGCCGCTTCGTTCACAGCGTGTTATTCGATCCGCGCTCCAGAGGTTTCTCCATGATGAGAGACTTCTACCTGCGGATCGACAACTCGCCCGGTGCCAAGCGGTTCTTCCACGTCCTGGAGCAGGCGGCCAAGGTGCCCCTGTACAACTGCAAGGACTGCGGCGACTGCTCGCTGGTCGACGTCGCATACCTTTGCCCGATGTCGCAGTGTGCGAAGAACCAGCGCAACGGGCCGTGTGGTGGGTCCGCCCATGGTAGATGCGAGTTCTTCAAAGATAAAGATTGCATTTGGGCTCGAGCATACGACCGGCTTAAAGGTTACGGCGAGGAGGAGGACGCCTTCAAGGGTCCCACGGTGTACCGGAACGGCGCTTTGAGAGGCGAATCGCCGTGGGCGAACAACTTTTTGGGTCGCGACCACTTCGGATACAAACCGGTACCTAAGGAGTAGAGGCGCAGCCGCAACAGTCAATATTCGAAACGGGTGTAGGGGCGCACGGCCGAGCGCCCCTACACTGTTAATCTGTATCGGAGCTTTGTTAACGGCTGGGATTTGGTTGTTACTCCGTTTGACTATGCGCCGCTCGGATCGTATAATTTGATATGTAGAACCGTGCGGGAGTAACTCAGTCTGGTAGAGTGTCTGCCTTCCAAGCAGATCGTCGCGGGTTCGAGTCCCGTCTCCCGCTCCAAAACGTAAATTAAGCGTGCACAGGCGATCTAACTGGACATCGGCGCCGATCGACGAAGTGCGACACCGTTGAGAGAGCATCTAACTGACAGATTTCTCAATGGACTGATCGAGCCGGTGTTCAGCCTGTTTTAGCCCCTCTTCAGACCTCACACAGTCTCATTCAGGCGATCAGCGTAACTCCGGGATGTTATTTCATACTGGTCTTGGAGATCACAGCAGATCGTTAGGGGTGAGAGACATGCCAAAGACCCATGGAGCCAAACTTCCGACTGTGGAAGAGTTACCGGATGAACTCCGCTCATGCTTGCAGGGATTCATCCTTACGATGGAGTCCCAAAATAAGTCGCCAAGGACCATAGTAGCCTACACAGAGGCCGTGAGAACGCTGGCCAGGTATCTCAAGGAAAACAAAAAGCCCACCGACCCGAGAAAGATCACAAAACCTGTCTTGGAGGGATTTTTCGTCGATATCCTAAAGGACTATTCCGCTGCCACGGCTAACAATCGCTTCCGAGCACTCCAGGCTTTTTTCTCTTGGGCGATAACTGAAAAGGAAATACGGAAAAACCCCATGGACAATATGAAGCCCCCTCGAGTCCCAGATAAGCCGGTGCCGATTATTGCCGAGGATGACATAGTTGCCATGGTCCACGCCTGTGATGGGACAGGATTTCGTGCGAGGCGCGATAAGGCCATCATTCTGGTCTTCCTAGATACGGGCGTACGTCTGGAGGAGTTGACCAACCTACAAATTGCTGACATCGACATCGACAAAAAACGGATTACCGTGACAGGAAAGGGAAACAAGACACGAACCGTCGGCATCGGAACGAACGTGGCGGCTGCATTGAACCGATACCTACGGGTACGGGCAAGGCATCGTCACTCGGAACTGGCGGAGTTGTGGCTGGGGCCGAAAGGAGCCATAACCAAAAGCGGTATCAGCGATATAGTGGATCGGATCGCGAGATCTGTCGGTATAAAGGTTCATCCTCACCAGTTGCGACACTCGAAGGCTCACTATTACCTGTTGAACGGCGGACAGGAGAACGACCTCAGGGTAAACATGGGGTGGGAATCGCGAGCTATGATTGCCCGATATGCGAATTCCACGGCTCAAGAGCGTGCGATCGGAGCCCATCGCACCCTGTCCCCTGCTGACAATATCCTCAAACGAAGCCCAAGGAGAAACGGAAGTCGGGGATGATTCTCCATACTGGATGTAGGCGAACATACTACATCCAGGAGGAATGGTAATGGCGATCGATCCGAGAATCGCAGCAATCAGGGGACGGATCGGTGCGTATACGCAACACGCGATGTACGATCCGAAAGAGACCACCCGAAAGGCAAGGGAAGGTTTCAACGCGAAGTTCCTTCGGGAGGTTGACCCTGACGGCGTGCTCCCCGAAGAGGAGCGAGTCCGTCGGGCGGAGATGGCTCGTCGGGCTCACTTCTCGCGGCTGGCTCTGGCATCGGTAAAGGCACGATCGAAATCAGCGAGGCGGAAGGGAAGGGCGGCATAGAGTTGATGGCCAGCGGCTTCACCTCGCTGCCTATATAGAGTCAACTTAGGGTTCGACCTGGACCGCTCTCAGCGGCCCAGGTCGTATAAACACTGTTACATTAGCTTGCAATATCTTACCCGGCCAACATACCGGATCCAGTTCCTCTTTAAGCAGCCGTAATACGGCTGCTTAAAGATCCAAGACCAAACCAGTCTCCCTCATCCATAGCCTCGGCCTGTATTGGTGCCACCGTATCACGTATTTCTGTAGGTAGGGTGAGCATGATAGCACTTCTGTCTCTAGGTGCCAGGAGACCAAGCATTGCAATCTTCTGCTCGTTGAAAAGGAGATTTCCGAAAAGTTCCAGATGAATGTATTCAATTAGGGATCGGACGCAGATCCTAGTTCGAGTGCCTCACCAAAGGCTCGTTCGTCGTAAGGGGCTCCACCAGAAACCGGGAACAGAAGACTCTCATTAGTGGTCTTGATCCCCCTTCGACGGGCGCAAAGTATCCGCTGACGAGGGGATGAAGGGTTTGCCTTCCATTTCACTGCCCGTCCTTGTCAAAGTGGACAGAGATTCCGCCGGAAAGCATCCAATTTCTGGTTGGATCAACCGTTGATCGGAGCTAAGGCTAAGGCCGAAGTGGGAGTACAGATAGTGGAGAGGTGGATAGTGGCGAGGCTGCGTAACGCTGGATGATTCGGCCCGTGTCCCCTCTCTGCCCAGGCCGTGGGCGGTCTCTATGAGATCATCAGCGGCAGATTCAAGAAGCGATCAATAGCGATAATCTCCAATTTGGCTTTGGATGAATGGGGGGGCTTTGGGAACAGCTTGCTGGCGAGTGCTGGTAGTATCCCCGGAAGTGGTGTAAAAGGCGGGAGTGGTTGACAGAGACGGCCACCCTGTGGTCTTCATCGAGATTGCCAAGATCATCGATAGGAG
>JBMNNU010000239.1:0-5237 GCA_050942695.1 Chloroflexota bacterium | reverse complement strand
CTCTACCTTCCAGAAGTCGATCCGGTCTAGGGAGTTGCCTCCGATTTTGATTGACCCTTTCTGCCCGAAGACCGCAAGGGAGCCTTCGATGTTGGCGGGGTAGGTGATGGTTGACCCCTCGATGGAGCCCAATGCCCCGCCTTTAAACCTGACGACACCTACGCCGGTATCCTCGGCCTCCATTTGATGCGCAAGTGTGGCAGTATAGGCGAAGACGCTATCCACTTCGCCCATCATCCATTGCAGGGCGTCGATGTGGTGGATAGTCTGGTTCATTAGAGCCCCGCCATCCATAGCCCAGGTGCCGTGCCAATTATCGCCGGAGTAATATTCCTGTGGGCGGTACCAGCGCACTGTAACCGTTGCTAGCAGCAACCTCCCTAGCTTGCCGGCGTCCACTGCCTCACGCAGCCGCTTCATGGGGGCGTTGTAGCGATTCTGGAGCACGACTGTTAGCTTAACTCCCGACTCTCTACAGCTTTTCTCAAGCAGATCGGCGTCTTCGAGAGTGAGCGCCATCGGCTTTTCGACGATTACGTGCTTGCCGGCCTTTGCAGCCTGGATGCCTTGAGATGCGTGCAATCCACTCGGGGTGCAGATGCATACAACGTCCAGATCCGATCTATTCAGCAATCTTTCATAGTCGGAGTAGGCTTCGCAACCGTATTGGGAGGCCATTCGCGAAGCCCGTTGCTCACTTGCATCGCAAACAGCGATCAACCTTGTGTCGCCTCTAGCCCAGATAGCGTCTGCGTGGCGAGAGGCTATTCTGCCGCATCCCAGTATGGCGAAGTTCAAGACCCCGTCTTTACGGGTGTCTGACATATTTGTCACCTCACATTTCCCGTTCTCTTTAGGGTAAGCCCTTGATATGAGCCCTCACCCCGACCATCTCCCACTGTAGCGGGAGAGGGAGAAAACGAATCCCTCTCCTTCAGTGAGAGGAGTCTCTGTAGGCGACGGTGGCTTCCCACATGCGCACCATCATCGCCAAGTTGTTTTTCCTGTCGTATCTTTCGCAGGCGATCTGTCGTCCCTTACGGCCCATCTCGTTGGCTTTTTGAGGATTTCGTAAAAGGGATAGGATGCGATCTGACAGGGCTGCTGAATCGCGTATTGGGACAATGAATCCGGATTCTCCGTCTACTACCACCTCATCGGCTCCGCTGACCTCGGTGGTTACGATCGGCTTTGCCGCGCAAGCCGCTTCTACCAATGCTCGAGCTTTGCCCTCGTAGACCGATGACATGACGAAGATGTCACAGGCAGCGAAGTATTTAGGTGCTTCGTCAGGCCCTACCCCCTGGATAATGGAAAGGTTATCCTCAAGTCCCAGGCTCGGCAGTAACCCCTGAAGGGTTGCCCTTTCTTCCCCGTCGCCTACCAGGAGAAATAGGGTGTCGGGGATCTGTTTGGCGACCAGTGATGCCGCCTTCAGTAAAGTTGGAAGGTCCTTTTGCTTGACCAACCGCCCCATGAACAGCACTAGTTGCCGGTATCGAGAACCCAGCGCTTTTGTCCGGATCCCGGTGCCGTCTGCTTGTTGGAACTGGCTGCAGTCGATCCCGGCTCCCGTCATTATGTTCCAGCTCCTGTTCGGGTCCATCCCCCTGGCCATCAATCGGTTGCGGATAGTGTTGCTAACCACCTGCACCGTATCGGCCCGGCGAACCAGCCAGGCTCCCAGCGGCTCCATCAACCGGTTGGCCCACGATTCGCGCATCCACCACTCGCACCCAATCATGTCGTTGTGGACTTGAATACAGAGTGGAAGGCCGAGGCGCTTCTTGAGCCAGTACCCAGCGAGACCGGTGGAGAAGGGATCTTGAGTCACGACCAGGTCGGCACCCTGCTCTCGATAGACTTTGGCGGCGAGTTGATAGGCATCCCAGGGGAAACGCCAGGCTCCCGGTGAAAGCGTCGGTAATACAGCGTGTCCATTTCCCCAACTGTATGATCGATACTTGGAAGAACGTGGCGTCTTAACGATAGCCGTATATGTATCGGCAAATTCGGCGTACTCCTCCTGTCTCCGACGGGAGTCCCCTCTGCTGCCGACGGAGGGGTCTACGAGGGCAATTGTGGGATCGAGGCCAATGGAGATCACTTTTAGTTTGCCAGCGGATGTCATTCTCTAACCCCTTTGGCTACCTGTTCCAAGATACCCACAGTCGTGTCTACCAACCTTTCCCAGGATGCGTCCTTTACCTTCTCTTTGGATCGTTGGACGAAGGCATCTCGCACATTGCGGTCGTACAACAGCTTTCGAACGGCTGATACAATCTGCCTGCGGTCGTCTACAGGCACGAGGAAGCCATTGAACCCGTCTTCGATCAGCTCCATGTTGCCGCCCACAGCCGTAGCTACTACCGGGATCCCCACATCCATGCATTCCAGTATGGTATGGGATAGGCCTTCATAGCGAGTGTTGAGGACGAAGACATCGGCGGCGCGCAGGTATAGTGCTACCTGAGCTTGTGGCACTCTCCCCACGAAGATCACTCTATCAGCCACACCCACTTCAGCGGCCAACCCCTTGAGGTATTCCTCCTCGGGGCCATCCCCAACGATAACCAGCTTGCTCTCGGGCGGAAGGTCGGGAACGAGCTTGATCAATACGTCGATGTTCTTCCACTTATACAGTCGAGCTACGGTCAACACCAGGGTGCTGGATAGCCCAACTTTTTGGCGGGCTTCTTCTTTGCTAATCGAGCCATCGAACCGGCTGGTCAGGGCGTTGTAAACCACGCTGATCCGCCCGGCGGGTACGCCCCATCCAGCTACTATGCCCTTCAGGTAAAGGCTTGGTGTAATAACGCGGTCCACATGCCTAGCGTACCAGTGCTCAAGTTTACGGACCAGCTCTACCTTGCGCCCGTATCTCGCAGTCTGAAAATGGTCGATGCCGTCGTTGGTCCATCCATGCCGGACGGCATATTCCCAGGCGAAGTCCCCAACAACCTTGAGTGCGGCCGGTTTTCTCAACAGACGAGATCCCAGAACTCCCGGCAGCTCGAGGCCGTTGACGTATATCAAGTCTGCTTTTCGGCCGTACCAGAGCACCCATAGCAGAACGATCAGCATTCTCAACGGCATAAAGGTTCGCCGAGACACCCGATGCACAGGGAAAGGGTAATTATCGCCTTTGGATGGATCTTCAGCGCACACCAGCAGTTGGACTGAGTGGCCTCGCTGGTGAAGGTCGTTGGCGAGCCGCGATACATAGGTAGCGGGGCCGCCGATATCGGGAGGGAAAAGGTTTGAAACTAACAGGACTCTCAATTTTACGGTCCGCCTCTGTAGGTTAGCCCGGCCAGGCGAGAGCAGGTAGAGAACAATCTCCAGCGAGCGCCGTCGGGCTGCCAGAGTGCGTCACAATTCTGGCAGAGAGGAAGTTCTTTTAGCTTCCTTTCCCGTTGGAGTGTCCTGATTCTCACCATTTGGGGGCTGTTCCAGATATCTTTTAGCTTTTCATTGTTGAGATCGCCGAAGACTTCGCTTGGCCCGAAATCACCACAGCAGGTAGCAACCTTTCCGTCCCAGCAGATGGCGAGCGATTTCCATAGCCAATTGCACGGGTAATAGTTATGGCCATACGGGGCTGCTTGGAAGCTTTCGCTTTCCTTCATTGTTCCCGCCCAACCATGGGCCCAGAGGGGGTCAAATTCGTCCACCGGCAAGCCATCGAAGAGGTGGATGAATTTTTCCGGAATCGTTGGGCCTGAGGCGGCTGGGTCGAAGAAACGGATGACCTGTATCGCAGTATATGGATAATTAACTCCGTATGCTGCCTTTGCCTTGAGAAACGCCTGAACATTTTCCAGCGTTTTCTCGAATTTCGCCCCGCGGCGCATTTGTTCGTAAGCTTCTTTCTCCCCGGCGTCGAAGCTGATGGTCAGCTTGTCCAGCTTCGCATCCAAAAGCCTTTCAATCAATCGACCCCGCAATAGGGTAGCGTTGGTGTTTAGGTGAACGGTTATTCCTGCAGCTTGAGCTATACGGACCATGTCGACGATATTGGGGTGAAGAAGGGGTTCTCCCCGGAAAAAGAGATTGATTTCCAGGACGTACTCCTTCACCTCATCTATAATCTTCTGGTAAAGCCCCATATCCATGTATCCGTTGCCCTTGGTCGCGCCCATGCTTTGAGGACACATGACGCAGCGTAAATTGCAGTTGCTAGTAGGCTCAAGGTGGAGCTTCAGCGGCAGATATGGGACTTTCGGGCTTCGGCGAAGCCAGTGAAACAGAAAGCTGAAAGTGCGCGGGTGCAGGACCGCTCTATGCCGGCGAAATTTCACTAGCAGATTCTGCGCACCGCCGATGCTATTCATCGCTGATTACCATATCTCAACAGATATTTGGTCTATAGCCTGGATTGGGCCAATCGGTCCAACCGTCTGATTCGTCCGATCCGTCCTGCGGTACGAGGCTCCACTTTAGGACTCAGGGCTGTCCTTATGCGGATCCACGGCCTCATCGATCAGCATGATCGGGATACCATCTCTGATGGGGTACCTCTTGCCGCATTTCTCAGAAGCGGTGCAGACTATCCAATCGCCTTCTTGTGTGACCGGAGCTTTACAGTCTGGGCACGCCAGGATTTCCAAGAGATCTTTGTCGATTGTCACGGGGTTTTCTCCTTCCGATGCTGTCGGCTCCCAAATTGATACACGGCTGCTGTTAAGAGGAGCGCCAGGGTAGGCAAAGAGAGGGCGAGGCCCAACTTCATGGAATCCGGCTCAAACCGAAACTCCACTTCGTGATCCCCGGGTGAGATCTCGATTGCCCTGAACAGGTAGTTGGCCCGCCACACTCGAGTCCGTTGACCATCCACATAGGCGTTCCAACCGGGGTATGATAACTCATTGAGGACCAGGAATCCAGGTAAGGAGGCGCGTACCTCGAGTCGAATACTATTGTGTGATTGAGACGAAATGACGACCTCTCCTATATGCTGGTCGTTGTTTTTTGTGCCGGGCATGCCAGGGCCTTCCAAGACTGCCTCCCGCCTGGGGTCAAAGCTGTCATCGAGAATAGCCTCCAGGGCATCAGATGGGTCTTGAACGACCGTCACCTTGGGCACCAGCAAAGCTCTCGGCAACGCCAAATTGTTACGGTACAGCTTAGCCTCCTCAATTTGTGCTATCTCTTCATAACGATTGAGCGGGTAAGCGGGTACAACCGCCAGTTCCGGAACAACTATGAATATTCCTGGTTTGACCCGCTCCAGCGTT
>JBMNNU010000238.1:0-5255 GCA_050942695.1 Chloroflexota bacterium | reverse complement strand
CGTCTCCAGCGCTCCAGGCCGGATTCTCCGAGCTTGGCGGGGCGGGGGTTTCAATTTAGTGCTCTCGGAGCACATCATCGTCGAACTTGCCCGTACCTTCCAGACCCCCTATTTCCTTCAAAGGCTGACTCCTGACCAGGTAACCGGAGTCCTCTCGCTACTGAGGTCTGAAGCAGAGATGGTCCATATCGTTAGCCACATTTTGGATGTGGCCACTCATCCAGAGGACGATCTAATCCTGGCGACGGCGGTGAGCGGCAAGGTTGACTGCCTTGTTACCGGTGACAGGGAGCTTCAGCGGTTGGGCAACCACCAAGGAGTAAAGATTCTCAGCCCCCGCAGCTTCCTCGATCTTCTCTCGACCGAACTCCCCGATAGAGAGTATTAAGCGCCCCATCTTCACCTGTCCTAAACCATTGTGCAAATGCAGACCCAGAGTGACGCCAGGTGGCTTTGCCCAATCTTTTGCAATGGTCGTCTGAACTTTCCGCCGACTGGTGGATCACCTTTGCGAAAATCACCCCCCCACTTTTTTTGTAGATTAGGTATCGAAGGCATGCGAGCCTTCGCAAGAGAAATTTGAGGCTAGTCTGTCCAATCGTTGCTTCCGAGCGTGCTTTCCAGCCTAAGCTAGGTTACCTAGATGGAATCCTCTGTAAACCTAAGAGAAACCACTCGACTGCAACGGCGGCATACTCTTCATATCCATCCGGAACACCGTCCTCTTTAGTCTGAGAATCGACATAATCTTTGAAGTGTGAAAGAAGGTTAGGACTCTCCTGAATGAGTTGACTTGCCCAAATGAGAACGGCGCTGTAGCTCAGACCTTCGGCCATCGGTTCATCTTGCGGCGTACTTGCGCCGTAACATTGCTCGATGCGCCTTTGCGTATCTTGGATTCGCTTCCGAATGCGTTGTAAAGATGAACCATCTTTAATGCTTTGTAAAGAGGAACCATCTTTAGTAATGACTCCGGCTTTGATGACTTTCTGCGCCATTTCGGCGTTGTCCACGATGACGAATAGCCGAGGGTTCCAGAAGTGAAGGAACTTGCTTACAGCGACCATCGAAGGACGGCCGTCATTGTGGCGCTTGATGTTGCCTGCCACGCCGAGGGCTTGGCGGAGAAGAGGCACGTCTTGCATCGAGAGGTCCGCCAATCGAAGCGTCTTAAAACGCGGTGCGAGATGACCGACCCGAGATAAGATATCGAAGATCCTATCTGATGTAGGAGCAGGCATAGGTGTGGGAGACCGAAATACTTGCCAGCGTCTCCTCAGTTCTTCGTAGATCCTTCTGCAAGCATGCCTGTCACCGGAGCCAGCGAACGCCCTCTGCCCAAGAGCCCACAAACATGCGTGGTCGGCGACGCTCCATGGATTAGTGGGCCGCTTGGCATAGAAGCGGTCAAATTGTTGAAATGCTTGTTTAATGATTTCGTCAGGTATCATTTCCGCCTGTTGGATCCCAACTGTGCACCAGATTGACAACCAGTATCTTGAGTGTTCTTATGAAGAGCTTATTTTCATGGACGATGACAACGGTCTTCTAGGTAAATATCGAGTGCCTGTCCAAAGGCTACCACATCGGATTGGCTTTTGACTCTCCAGTTAATCGCTGAAAATGCGTATCCTAAATATAGGACGCCAGTTTTGAGAAAATGAGATTTGTTGCTGGTCGGTAACTAGCTATCAAAAAGGGATTTCTTCTTCCTTTACAGCGAACTTATCATGGAGATAAGTCACATAAGATGCTACTAAGTTCAATGCAAGTTCGGCTTCCGGGGTATCGACCTCTGCTCCCGAAAGCGCTGCATGAGCAACGCCCATAGCATCACCTCGAAATGCTCGAAGCTTGATGATGCTTTCACCTATAGTACGTGCCATTTTTTCCTTGGATGTACCATATTTGGACCTAACTACCCTCTCGAAGTCCTTGCCAGATTGATCGCCTAAAACAATATCGACGAAGGCTTCAAGCGCACAAACTGACTCTTTGATACAGTTCTGAACGTCGGGTTCTGGCCTTTTTTGAAAGAAATCTATCGCCTTTTTGTAGTGTTTTCTAACCTGGTGGTATCGTGGGTCCGCAAGAACTGCCCCAACACGCTGAAGACTTTCTTGTGTCTGTGGTCGCCCTCGCCGATAGAAAACACCATCTTTAAATTCGTAAGCTAATCTCTCTTCGTCCAGAAGAGCGTTGATTGACTTGGTGAAATAGTCTTGCGCTTCCTTAAGAGGGCCTATTTGTTTGTACGAAACACCATCCCATTTATGTTGACCTTACAGGACAGTATAGACACGTTCACAAAAAATGTAGAAGCGGCCCCATTCCATTTCGCGGATTATCGCATTGCAAATATCATCGTATCCGCAATTGGGAAACTCTTCTTTCAGCCGCCGTTCTGCATATAATGACGCTGTGGCCAATTCACCCCAATCCCGAACATAGCCCTTGTCAACCAGCGATGCCAGTACATTAATAAGACCAATGCGAGCCGATTCAGGAACTTCGCCATCGATTATCATGTTTGGCAAGCCAGATCCAACACGTTGTGTAAATGGAGCTGTACGGGCCATCTCACAGAATCTCCGAAAGTTAAGTGACAATATGTGCCGATATTGAGACCAGCAACAACTATGTGGCAGACAGCATTATATCACGCCGTCCATCGACAACTATAACTAACGGCACCAAAATGTAGATCCGGGAGTTACGTTCACGATATTCGATGCTACAAACCAACTTCAGTGCATGACGTTTAAGATTGCAAATTATTCATGATAATTATGCTCTTGACATTTCTATCTGCCTTCCATAAGATAGAAGCTGGTAAAGTATCGATAATAGATTACTCTTACAGCCGAGTTGAAAAATGGCCAACCGACTGGCAAAAGAGACGAGCCCATACCTGCGACAGCACGCCGATAACCCGGTGGACTGGTACCCCTGGGGCGAGGAAGCGCTCCAGAAGGCGAAGTCTGAGGACAAGCCGATCTTTCTGAGCATCGGGTACTCAGCCTGCCACTGGTGCCACGTGATGGAGGACGAGTCCTTCAAAAATAAGCGCACTGCGTCGATCCTGAACAGGCTCTTCGTCAGCATCAAGGTCGACCGGGAGGAGCGCCCAGACCTGGACCAGATCTACATGGACGCGCTCCAGGCGATGACCGGCCAGGGCGGCTGGCCCATGTCTCTCTTCCTGACCCCCGATGGGCAGCCATTCTTCGGCGGCACCTACTTCCCGCCAAAATCCAGAGCGGGGATGCCGGCCTTCCCCGACGTCCTGCGAGCCGTGGCCGACGCCTGGCAGAACCGCCGCGCCGAGATCCTGGAGAGCAGCAGAAAACTGGTCGACCGGCTCCGGGGGCAGGCCCAAGCGACCCTCAATGGCTCGGAGGAAACTGATCTCAAAGCAGAAACCTTGAACGGCGCCGTCCAGAGCCTGCTGGCCGAGTTCGACGAGCAGTACGGAGGCTGGGGCAATCCCCCCAAATTCCCTCACCCCATGGTGCTTGAGTTCCTGCTGCGCTACCACCACCGCACTAAAAATCCTGAAGCGCTCTCCATGGCCTCGCGGACCCTGGAATCTATGGCGCGAGGTGGCATATACGACCAGCTTGGCGGGGGCTTCCACCGGTACTCGGTGGACGACCGCTGGCTCGTCCCTCACTTCGAAAAGATGCTCTACGATAACGCCCAGCTAGTCAGGGTGTATCTACACGCCTGGCAGGTGACCGGCGAGGCTTTGTTCCGCTCTGTAGCCGAGGAGACCCTGGACTACGTGATCCGAGAGATGACCCACCCGGAAGGCGGCTTCTTCTCGACTCAGGATGCCGATAGCGAGGGTGTCGAGGGCAAGTACTACCTGTGGACTCCTGGAGAGATTCGGGAGATACTGGGCAGGCGGGCTCCCTCTTTCTTGAAAGCCTACGGGGTAACCGAACATGGTAACTTCGAAGGGAAAAATGTACTGTCGTTCGAGGCGGCGCTGGAAAAGCGGCAGGGATTTGCATCCGCACGCCGCAAGCTGCTGGATGCCCGAGCCAGTCGGGTTCGCCCCAACATCGACGACAAGGTGCTGGCATCCTGGAACGGTCTGATGCTGGGCGCCTTTGCCGAGGCAGCGCGCGCGCTCAACCGGGATGATTACCGTGCGGTCGCCGAAGCCAACGCGAGCTTCCTGCTGCGCCACCTGCGAACCCCGGACGGCAGGCTATGCCACAGTTGGAAGGATGGAGCAGTCAGGGCCGGCGGCTACCTCGAGGATTACGCCAACCTGATCGATGGCCTGGTGGAGCTGTACCAGACCACGTTCGACCCGGTGTGGTTCCTGGCGGCCAGGTCGCTGGCCGAGACGATGATTCAGCAGTTCAGCGCTCCAACCGGCTTCTACGACACCGCGATTGGCCACGAGAAGCTGATCCTTCGTCCCCGAGAGCTTCAGGATAACGCCGTCCCCTCCGGTAGTTCGATGGCCGCATTCGGGTTGCTGAGGCTGGGCGGTCTGGCCGTGCAGCCCACTTACCAAGAAAACGCCAGAGCCAGCATCATCCCGGTGCAGCCCTTGATGGAGCGCTACCCGCTGGGATTCGGGCAGTGGTTGATCGCACTGGATTACGCCTTATCCCGACCCCGGGAGATCGCCATCGTGGGCGAGCCCCATCTAGCTGAAACCCGCGCCCTGATAGATGCCGCATCTTCCGGGTACCGCCCCCACCAGGTAGTCGCAGCCTCGCGACCGGGGGTTGAGGCCACGGACGTCCCGTTGCTAGAGGGGCGTAACCTCGTGGATGGCAGGCCGGCTGCCTACGTCTGCATCGATTACTCCTGTCGCCCACCCGTTACCGATCCGGAGGCGCTACAGGCCCTGCTAACCGGAGTTCATTCGCCGGAGAGATAAGGGTACAGACGCGCCCGAGGTGGTCAAGGTACTATTAGCAAAAAACCGGCCGAACAGTACCGGCCGAGCAAGGAAAGGAGCGAATCTCGATATGGCAATCGAAATTGGCAGTGTAGCCCCTGAGTTCTCCCTGAAGGACCAGAAAGAGTCCGAGATCACCCTGAGCAGCCTCAAAGGGAAAAAGGTCATCCTGTCTTTCCATCCTTTAGCCTGGACGGAGTTTTGCAAACTTCAGATGCAGGATCTCGAAAAGCACAAATCTGACTTCGACCGGATGAACGCGGTAGCCCTAGGTGTTAGCGTGGATAGCGTCCCATGCAAGAAGGCTTGGGCCGAGGCGATCGGGGTGAAG
>JBMNNU010000237.1:0-5270 GCA_050942695.1 Chloroflexota bacterium | reverse complement strand
GCCCCGAACAGCCCAAAATTCTGCTCGGCCATCGCCCGTTTGGCAACGTTGTCTGCTGGGTCGATCCCGAGTGCCTCCATCCGCTTCATCCCCAACTGCTCGATCCGGCCCTGTAAGGCAGGGGGCCAGCAAGGGGGCGGAGAAAGGTCGGGATTGCGGGGTACCCCCTTCCGGAAGTTCTCCAGATAGCCGGTGCGAATCCTCTCCAGCGCCTTCCCACCCGCCACGAACAGCTCCCAAGGCTGGGTATTGGCCCACGAGGGCGAACGCAAAGCGACCTTAAGGATGCTGGTGATCGTTTCTCGACTCACCGGGTCGGGCTTAAAGGCGCGGCATGTATACCGCCGTTCGAGCGCTTCAGCGACGTTCATCTGTAGCCCCCCCTTCACCATCTAACATGCACCCAATTCTCGTACGCTCCCCACCGGCCGTCAAGCAGCGTCCACCGGACAACCAGCAGGTAGAGATGCTCAAGCCTTACGATATCTCCGGATCACAAGAGAACCTTGAACCACCAGGGAGACAGCCATTTGCTTTTTACCACGGCCTGTGTACAGCCTAGCTACCGGAGCCCTTCGGATAACAACTCACATCTTTGGCTTGCTGGTTCAAGCCCTGGGAGCCGCCGGTTCGGTCGCCGGTGTGCAGCTTGCCGCGGGCAAGTGAGGCGAAGACGCCGATAAGGCACATGATGGGGAATATGATGAACGCCAACCTGAAGGCGTCGGTGAACGCGGCGTGGTTGGCGGGCGTGATCTGCACGTCGCCCACGTAGATGGAGATGAGTACGGTGGCTACGCCCATGCTCAACGCCATCCCAACCGAGCGCATCAGGCTCAGGGTGGCGGAGGCGACTCCCAGGTGCTGCTTCTGCACCGAGCCCATGACCGCGTGAGTGTTGGGTGAGGAGAACAGCGCGAAGCCGAAGCCGACGACGACGAGGGCGACGATGATGAAGAGCAAGCCGGAAGCATCGGTCAAGAAAGAGAGGGCAATTAACCCTGCCATGACGACGGCCATACCTGCCGAGGCTACGAGGCGCGGCTCGATGCGGTCGGAGAGCCGGCCGGCCAGCGGCGAGAAGAGGGCCATTACCGCCGGCTGGGTGAGCAAGACCAGGCCCGCCGTTTGGGGGTCGAGTCCACGCACGTACTGCAGGTACAGGCTCAGCAGGAAGCCGATCGCGAAACTCGCCGCGTAGTTGATAAGAGCCGCCAGGTTGGACATGGCGAAGACGACGTTGTGCCGGAAGAGGTCGATGTCGAGCACCGGGTTCGGCACGCGGTCCTCCCACCAGACGAAGACGGCCATGCCCAATACGCCCGCGAGGATCAAGCCCACGCCCAGCGGGGCAGGTAGGACGGTGAACCCGTACATAATGGCCAGGAGGGTCAGGCCGAATATTACCGAGCCCGCCAGGTCGAGCCGCTGGCCCTGGGCGCCGGTCCGCTCCAGCTTCATCTTCGAAATTATGACCGCTACCATCACAGCCCCAACGGCAGCGTTCAGCAAGAAGATGCTGCGCCAGCCCAGTTGCTGGGTCATGATGCCGCCGATAAACGGACCCATCGCCAAGCCGCTATAGGTGGCGGAGACCGTGATGCCGAGAGCCCGGCCTCGCTCGCCGGGGGGATAGGCCGAGGTGACGATGGCTACGGAGGTGGCGCCGACCATGGCCCCGGCCATGCCCTGCAGGGCGCGCAGCCCGATCAGTATGGGTGCCGATGTAGCCAAGCCGCAGAGGAGCGAGACCAGGCCCCAGCCTACCGTTCCGTAGAGGAAGAGCCGCTGCCTGCCGTAGATGTCGGCCAATTTGCCTACCGGCACGAGGACTATCGCCACAGCCAGCAGGTAGGCAGTGGCAATCCAACTGAGGGTGATTGCATCGACGGCGAAATCCCGGCCGATGGATGGGAGAGCGACGTTGATCGACGAGCCCATGAGCGCTGAAAGAAACGAAGCCAGCGCGATCACGGCAAGGATTACCGTCTTATCTACCGGCGTTCCGGTTTGGCCGTGTTGAACGGCACGATTCACAGTACACCTCCGCGGTTCGCCAGCGGGCGAATGCACCAAATGGTAACAGAGCCAGCAACGCCAGACAATGACCCGAGCCTCGCCTGGCCCGCTCAGCTGACTGAGCGATCCCGGTAGGGCTCGTGCAGCCCCTGTTACTGGGGCGGCAAGCCCTTCATTCCCTACTACGAGTACTCCTACCGGCAGCTCCGGCTCGGAGGCTTCCTCGATGCCCTCCTCGGTCGCCTTTGAGAGGCAACTGGCTGCTCAATGGTCATCGTCATGGACTGGCTGGTTAGAACCGGAAAAAGATCCACAGATTTCACAGATTGTTCTAAAAGCCCCTGTGTACTATCTGTGTAATCTGTGGACTGGTTCTGATGCTAGGCATACTTCTGGTGCTAGGCACACTTTTGGAGGAGTTGATCAGACCAGTGTCGGCTTCAGTGCTTAACTCCCGAGGGCGACTGGAACAACCTAGCAAACGGAATGGACCTCGGAGTAAATATGGAATCCATTTGTTTAGTGGGCGAGGAGGGACTCGAACCCGCAAGCTCACGAACGTGAACTGTATGCTTTAACCGGCTGAATTGATTGTTCACAAGTCTTAACCTGAATCGTTCCCTACTCTCAAGAGTCTCCCGGCAACTACTCTCGGTAGGCTTTTCCGCGAGGTAGCACACGCAGCACGACAATGGTGTCTGTTCCATAATGCAGAAGGAATCTGACTCGCCAGTTGCCCACGCGCAGACGTAACTCCTCACCCTTACCGGTTAACTGCTTCACATCGCCATGTCCGGTTTCCGCCAAACGAAGCACGGCTTTTCTCACTCGTTGAGCCACCTTGCGATCCAATCGCCGCATGTCATCTACCGCGAGTTCTGTCCACTCTACCTGCCAACTCATAGCCCAAGCACACGTGCCATCTCTTCGTCCGACATCACTCGCCCCTCTGCTAGGGCTTCCTTGGCTTCGTCGACAGCCTTTCGTTCCTCTTCAGTCTCGGGTTCGTCGTCGATCGGAGCGTTCAGCAGCGATCTCAGGACTGGATCGCTCGCTGTCTGAGCTAGATAGCGAAGATAGCTTCTCGCAGCAGGTAATTCGCTCTCCGGAATTTGATCTATCAACTCATGTAATTCTTCCCTAGCGATCACGAGGCTTCCTCCTCAGTGGCTTGATTACATTTTAATACAAAGAGCAAGTTAAGCGACCCATTATTTGTTTTTTCCTTTTTTCTCGGTCATGTAAAAATAAAAAGTGGGCGAGGAGGGACTCGAACCCGCGACCTCACGGATGTGAACCGTGCGCTCTAACCGGCTGAGCTACTCGCCCTAACGTTAAAAGTATAACATATTTGGTGCGAGCCGATCAAATTCAGGATGGCTAAAATGGGGCTCTTGGGAGTATCCTAAAGGTCAGGGGTTTTTATGAAGGCGCTGCTGTTGGACGGCACAAGAGAAGAGGACAGCAACCTCGCTCCGGCAAAGCGGATGCTGCTGGATGAACTGCGGGCTGCCGACCATGAGGTCCAGGATCTGGTGCTGCGCAATCTCCAGATCGCCCCCTGCATGGGGTGCTTCAAGTGCTGGACCAGAACGCCACTGCTCTGGCTATCTGCCGGCAGTTCGCCCGCGAGGCTGACATCCAATGGATGGGAGGGCTGGCTATGGGGGCGGGGGGTGTGATAGACGGGCAGAGCATCGACCGGCCGGTACTCCGAAACGTCGCCCGCGGTCTTGAACTAGCCGCGGAATCCCTCTCGGAGGGGCAACCTGTGCCCCAGGAGGCTGTGGAGCTGATGGCGATGCCAACTATGTCTGGGTGGGTTTTACAAGGGTATAGGCCAGTTATCCTGGTGGGTGATGGGGCTGAAGAACGGCGTACGCACCGGATGAAACAGCGGCCATTCCAAACGTAATGCGAGAGGTAAAAACACGATGGAGTGGACAGACCTGTTCTGGGGTTTCTGGAATGGTCTCACGGCTTGGGTAGTTCTGGTGGCTCACATATTTGGCGCTTTGAAAGAGTTCCCCATCTACGACGTCGCCAAAAGCGGCAACTGGTACGATTTCGGGTTTCTGGTGGGCGCCGGCTCTCCGCTGCTGGGCGCGATAGGTCGAAGATAGTAGTGCAGCCTGTAGCCTAGCAACAGGGAATATGGGCATGTCGCCACGAGGACGGGTGGGCGAGACGCTCGCGCTCCCGGGATGGGGGTCGAACACCGTTCGCCCCACCCCCCACAACCACGCATCCACCTAATCCTCCGTCTCCGCTTCTCCGTCTCCGCGTCTCCCCTCCTCTCCGTCCTCCCGTTCCCCGTCTGGCATGGTTCATACAAACAGTCAGTTCGTATAACAGTCCAATGCTGTAGCGTCGGGGCTCGTCCTCGACGAGGTACCACGTCGGGCACAAGGCCCGACGCTACATTGTGACTCGTGCCGTGAACAATGCCCCCCGTCTGCTTCGGCGGCACGGCACTTGCCTCTTCACATCCGAGCCATTGAAACCCGTAGCTCCGACGGCAGCGCAGCGATGATGCCCGCTGCTCTCAAAGGCCAGACCCGGTTATCACCAGTCTGTGAGGTATATACATCATGAGCGATTCAGAAGAACAGGTTAACCCACCCACCAGAAATTCTTTAGCGCTGCCGTTTCGCTCCCTGTTCAATTCAATAGCAAAACTGTTCGTTCTGTTATTAATAGCTATCAAGGGGGCTTTCCAGCATAAGGTCGTCCGATTCGGACTCCCGGTATTGCTTGTGGCCATTATTGGAGGCTGGTACTTGCTGAACACCAGTTACCCGAGCGTACAGCCAACCACTGACAGCAGCGCCGACGTGATGTCGGTCCAGGCCAGCCAAACGCTCCCGCAGCCGATCGAGGTGGAGCGCTACCTGGAGGCACAAGCCAACTTCGACGCTCAGGGTATGTGGAACTCCATCGGCCAGGAGTTGAAGATCACCATGCTGCAGAGCAACCCATCCCCGGTCAAGGCGCTCCAGGCGGA
Organism: Chloroflexota bacterium; assembly: GCA_050942695.1. Lineage (GTDB taxonomy): Bacteria > Chloroflexota > UBA6077 > UBA6077 > UBA6077 > JBMNNU01. The sequence goes on along the minus strand of JBMNNU010000237.1, from coordinate 247 downwards.
ACTCGATGCTGCTAAACAGCAGGGGCACAAATATCTATCGGCCACCTATGTGGGCGGCGTCCCGGCTAGGGACGGTATGAGCTACTACTTCTACGTTCTGACCATAGACGGCCCCAACGGCACCTTCGACGTCCCATATATCTACGTCCTGGGCAGCGACGGCAAGATCGTGAGCATTCAGTGAGGCTTGAATTGGCGTTCGACCACCGGCGTTCTCCCCCTCACCATCTCCCACAATACTGTGGCC
>JBMNNU010000236.1:0-5282 GCA_050942695.1 Chloroflexota bacterium | reverse complement strand
AGTGGTCCTACAGATAGAAGGGCCATGTCATTTCCCATCAGCTTTGATCCACCCGTAACCATGGAGCTTTGAGCCACCCGAAAGTTTTACCATCGCACCTGATGGAGGTAGCGATGGTATATCGGGAGGTTCATCGAGTGGAACTACGCGAACTGTTGCGCCGGTGGCAAGCCGGCGAGAGCATCCGAGCTATTGCTCGATCCACGGGCCTTGCCCGTAACACCGTGAACAAGTATCTCGCAGCCGCTGAGGCTCTCGGCCTCACCCCTTCGGGTATCCCGGCTACGGACGACCAACTTGCCAAACTAGTCTCCCTGGGCTACACGGGCTCTCCCCACCACAGCATTGGCCCCAGTGAAGCCCTCCTGACGCCCTACAGGGATCAGATCGAGCAATGGCTGAAGGCTGATCGCCTCAAGCTCACCAGGGTCCAGGAGTTGCTGGGCGCCAAAGGTTGCCATGTTCCCTACAGCTCCCTGCACCGCTTCGTTCTCAACGAACGGCTTTCAGGAGTCCCCAACACCACCGTCAGGATGGATCAGGGCAATCCCGGCCAGTACGCCGAGATGGACTTTGGCCGCCTGGGCTACCACGTTGACCCCACCACCGGTCACAAGCAGCTGGTCTACGTGCTCATCGTGGTGCTCTCCTACAGCCGCCATATGTTCATTTGGCCCACCATCCGCCAGACGCTGGCGGAGGTCATTGATGGCTTGGAGTCCGCCTGGCGCTTCTTCGGCGGCGTTCCCCACCATCTGATCCTGGACAACTTCCCCGCCGCCGTCAGCCGCCCCGACTCCCTGCACCCCAGGCTCACCAAAGGCTTTCTCGACTACGCCCAGTTTCGGGGCTTCCTCCCCGACCCCGCCCGCGTACGCCATCCCAAGGACAAACCCCATGTGGAAAGGATGGTCCCCTACGTCCGGGAACGTTTCTTCAAAGGAGGCTCCTTCCTCGATTTGGCCGACATGCGCATCCAAGCGTCCATTTGGTCCAAGGATGTGGCGGGATGCCGTATCCACGGCACCACCCACCAAAAGCCCCTCCTACTCTTCCTGGAAGGGGAGCAATCCAGTCTGCTCCCACTGGAACCGGTAACCTATCAGATCCCCACTTACGCCACGCTCAAGGTCCACCTTGATCACCACCTGGAGTTCTCCTCTGCTCTCTACTCCGTGCCCTTCGACCGCTGCCCCGTGGGCTCCAAGGTCGAGGTCGTGGCGGACCGCAACCTGGTTCGCATCTACTACCGGGGTAATCTCGTCAAAACCCACATTCGCCAGCCTCGTGGCGGTCGCTCCACCGACCCCGCCGACTATCCGCCCGAAAAAGTCGCCTATGCATCTAACTCCCCGGAACTCCTTTGCCGCCAGGCTGCCGATCTTGGTCCGAACATCGGTGAGTTCGCCCGCAGGCTCCTTTCGGGGGACCTGCCCTGGACCAAGATGCGCCAGGCCCAGAAGCTGTTGCGACTCGCCGACCGGTACACTCAAATCCGGTTGGAAGCCGCCTGTTCGAGGGCTCTCCTTTTCGACCTGGTCGACGTCTACCGCCTGGAGCGCATCCTCATCGGCGCCCTCGACCAGGAATCCCAGCTCGACGATGCCAATCGACTCGAAGGTCACAGCCTATCTGCCAGATTTGCTCGGCCAGGTAGCGCCTTCGCCCGAAGCTCTACCGTTTTGCCGGACTCAACCATCCCCACAACTCAGATCGCCGGAGGTAGCTGACCATGCCCTCTCCCAACCAAGACCTCACGAAGCTCCTAAAGCGGCTTAAGCTCGGCAAAGTGGCCTCAACCCTCCCTGAACGGCTCTCCCTGGCCAGGAGCCAGCAACTGGACTATGCCGCCTTCCTTGAGATCCTGCTGGCTGACGAAGTAACCCGCAGGGACCAGCGCAGCCTCGAGCTACGGCTCCAACAGGCCGGGTTTGAAGAGGTATGCCGACTGGAAGACTTCGACTGGACTGCCCAAATCAAGCTGGATCGCCGCCTCCTCCAGCAACTCTTCAGCCTGGCCTTTCTCGACAGGCACCACCATGGGCTTTTTGTCGGCCCCGTTGGCGTCGGCAAGACCTTCCTGGCTCAGGCCCTCGGCTATGCCGCCCTCCGTGCGGGATACTCGGTACTATTCACCCGAGCCGATGCCCTGCTCAAGAGCCTCCTGCAGGCCCGAGCCGACCACTCATTCGAGAAGGAGTTTCGCAGGTATCTCTCTCCCAACCTCCTGATCGTGGATGACTTCGGGTTGCGTAAGCTGAATGCCCAGCAGTCGGCAGACCTCTACGAACTGATCGTTGCCCGACATCGCCGCTCCAGCTTCGTCTTTACCAGCAACCGGGCTATCGACGAGTGGCTGGCCCTTTTCGACGATCCCATTCTCGGCAACAGTGCTCTGGATCGGCTCACCCATGCCAGCTACCAGATTGTCATCGAAGGGGCCAGCTACAGGGAGAGACTAGCCCCGAAGTTGAGTAAGGAGTCGGCATGAACTCCCAACTATTCGATCACAACATCTTGACTGTTAATGTCCATCATTCTACTCTCGTCCATGTCCGGCCAAACGGAAGCGAGCTCTGGTGGAGACCAACTCGCCGAGGGATAACCGGATGGGGTGGCGACGGGTGTCCGTCTGGGGAAGCCTATCGGCTTCCCCGCCCTCCACCAGGACATCCAGAGCTATCCCCTATGCCTGCAAAAACTCCGGGGTTCGGGGCAGCGCCCCGACTGTATCAACAGCACCAACCCGACTAAAGACCATGTCCATTTTTTGTCTAGGGTGGCTCAAAGCTCCGTGAGAAACTGGCTCAAAGCTCCATGAGAATCTCGACAAAAAGTGGCTCAAAGCTCGTGGTTACTGACATAACCGCCACCTGTTTTCACCATCGTTAGCACTCGACTAGTTTGAGTGCTAATCTCAATTCTATATTGGCATTAACGGCTTGAGAGTGCCAACAGCGACACCTACAGCATCGTTCGCATCTGGCAGAGTTTGCTCTTTCGATCGTTGGCCAGCTGTCGAGAAGCGAAGATCACCGTAATCATCCGTTAACTCAGCTACGTCGCCGGACCTGAATCGGCTTTTGCCTTACTTGTAGAAAACTTCAGAAATCGGGAGGTCGTACGTGACAAAGCTCTTGCCCGTACATTTTCAGTAACGATTTCGAATCGAACAGACTCATAAAAACAGGATAGTGCTGTCTTTCCCTGACAGCCAGGAGCTCCACCTGGTTGATCAGGCAGGTTGGATGGTGTTCCAGCTTCAGCGCGTCAGCGAAGCGCTGGATGGCCTCCGTCACTGCGGCTCCAGCGAGCAAGGGCAACCCCAACGCCAACGGAACGATGCAAGGCAGATCGCTAGCGCGTTGCCAAAGCAGATACAAGCCGCTTCGTATCTTCCCGCCTGATGGATACGCCCTTGTATTTATATCTGAAATTGCAAGTAATGTTGGCAGCACTATTACGTTCAAGTAAGTTAAATCTTGAAGGATGTGGAAAATGGAACTGATGGCACAGCAGGCGGATACTGAAAAGGTGGTCCAGGATGAGAATGGACACCTTGAAGGGGTTGATGCTCAAAAGAAGCTCGCAGCGGTGGATCGACTTGTGTGGTCGATTGCCTATATGTTCTGGAATCACTCCACGACGTCGTTTTCGTGGGAACCTATAGACAAGCTGTGTGAGATGTTCGGATACAGCCTTGAGTGGACGCCAGAAGGCCGCGACGCCCTCCTTCGTTTGAAGAAATAGCTGAATCCTCAATCGAGACAGACGCCAGATCAGAGGCGCTACCCGTCAAGATCTTGAACTAACGGCACGGTCCGATTCAGCCTGGAAAGATACTGCTGCACAGCGAGTTTACGACATGGAGCCAGGGCCTGCGTCCGCAACATATTCAAGGATCGTTTAAGCGACTCGGGCTTAACGGCAGCCCAACGCCCAATCAATCCTTCTGTACTTTTCTTGCAAAGCCGGTCCATCTCTCTGGCAAACTGCTCTTCCGAGGCGTCGAGCCCTGGGAGGTTGCTCAGCGCGGCCTGCAAGGCGTTCGATAGCTCATCGAGATATCCACCGAGCCGCTCGACTCCGAAGCCCTTCCAGCGCATTTTCTCAGCGACGTCGGGAGGCAGCTTAGCTTCCAGCTCCGATAGCTGCCTTCCTGACCAGGCGCTGGACAAGATTCGCCGGGCCTGCTGATGGAAAAACTCGGGACTGCTTGCGTTGTAGTACGCTTCAGCGTAAGAGCGTGCCTCTGGCGGCAGGTTATCGGTGGCCCAGCGTAGTATTTCCGCTCGGTTCGCCATCTTAGGAACCTGTCGAAAGGCCGCGCGCACCTTCTCATCGGCCTTCATCGGATCCTCTCCGTCCTCCAAAGCCTTCTTCCTAGCGAAAGCGGCAGCATCATCCACGTAACGGCCTGGGGTTCCCCGGAGGCGAGTCACCTGCAAGTCGGAAGTGACGCTGGTGGGCAGAGGGCCGTTCAACCACTTCTTGAACAGCATCTGCGCGGTTACCCCGTTCCGCGTCTGGTGCCAGTCGCGAAAGGGGCCAGCTAGCTGCGGAGGCAGCGCTCTCTTCATATATCCCGCCAACTCCGGTTCGGACAGGAGGTCCGCCTCCGCCATCGCTGCATCGAGGTTGTCGAACTTGGCATCCCGAGCTGCATTCCTCAGCAACTGCTCTCGTTGACTGGGAGACTCTACCATGATGCGCAAACCGTGGTAAGACGCGACGAGATATCCTGGGCGCTCCTCCGATGGCGTAAGATCGGACTCCGGAATCCTTACGGGTTCCGCGGAGAGCCCTTCGGCGAGAAACGCGGCTAACGCATCCTCGCACCTCGATAGCAAATTTTCCTCTTTTTCTTTACCTGGCGGGGCGATGTCGCCAAGCAGCCCCGACTCCAGTAAACCAGCCACGAACTTCGCGGCCAGCTTGTCCGTTTTCTCGGGATCGGGTCGAGCTACCAAGATGCCACCGATTTTCGAAGAAAACCGTCCGGAAGCCTGGCATCTCTTCACCCAAGCTACAAAAGCCTGGCGATCACCGCCAGCCGATTCCCATCCCTCTCGAAAGATGGTCTCCACTTCAGCGCGAATTGCCTCGGCTTCAGCATCCAACCCTTTTATTATCTCGCGCAGCTCTTGGTTGAACTCGTCAGGGATCTCGGCGATCATCTTCTCGATTTCCAGATTCAGCCAGGCATCAGCTATAGCCTGAGGAGTAGTGCCGGTCAGCAGTTTGTGCAGCTTCATGTATTCGCTGCCCTTCATTTTGAGGCG
>JBMNNU010000235.1:0-5299 GCA_050942695.1 Chloroflexota bacterium | reverse complement strand
TACATCTTATAGGCGGGCAAGATGCCCGCGCTCCAGTCAGACGGCTTTGCCGTCTATCAAAAATGTTAGGCCGAGCGCTAAGCCGAGCCCCGGCCGGTCTCCAGGATTCTCCACAGCTCGTCGCGGTAAGAAAGCTCCAGCTCGCGTCGCTCCCCGGCGGAGATAACCCACCGCCCGGACGGGGTAAACCTTCCGATGATCGTCGATGCTACGCCGCGCCGGGCAAGCCCCTCCACCATCGCTTCGCCGTCGGGGCAGGCTATCAGCAGCGCCCCACTGGATATCAGCTTCAGAGGATTGGCGTGGAAGATATCGCAGATCTTTCTCGTCTCTTCGCGCACGGGAATGGAGTCGGCCTGAACCTCCACCCCCAACTGCGCCGCAGTGGACATTTCGTGGATAGCCCCCAACACCCCGCCCTCTGTAGGATCGTGCATGGCGGTAGCTCCCAACTCAGCAGCCGCAACGCCCTCTCTCACCACGCTGATCTCCTCGCGGAAGCTCTGGGCTCTCGCCAGCATCTCCGGTCCCAGCATATTCCGCAGGCTGTTCTCGAAATCGGTAGCCAAGATGGCTGTCCCCTCCAACCCGGCGCTCTTCGTCAACACCAGAGAATCGCCGATCTTTGCGCCGGAGGTGGTTACATACCTCGATTTAGGAGCCTTTCCGACGGCAGTGGATGAGATGATCGTAGCCGGCAGTCCGGGAGTAACCTCGGTATGGCCCCCCAGCACCTCGATCTTCAGCTCCGAGGCCGCCCGGTGTACATCCTCCATCAGGACACGGAGGTCATCCTCGCCGGCCTGCTCTGAGAGCAGCACTGTGACCAGCACCCCAACCGGTTCGGCCCCATTGGCCGCCACATCGTTGCAGGAGACCTGCACGGCCAGCCACCCGGCGTTCTTGGCAGCGCCGGTAATAGGATCGGTAGAGAGCACACACACCCAATCGCCGAAGTCGATTATTGCGGAGTCCTCTCCGACGGCGGCGCGCACTAGCACGTCGGGTCGCCTCGCGCCCAAATAGGGGAAGACAATCCGCTGAAGATCACTAGGAGAAAGCTTACCTGTTTCCATGCATCACCCCACTGCCTGCCAGGCTATTACTGATCGCCGTATGGCTCGCTAAACCGCTAGTCGAATCTCGCGGATTGGAGCGGACATCCGGGATGCCGCGGGATTTATCCCGCGGTGCGGAGATCAGTAAGGTCAATGGCATTCTACCAACGCTCGCCACCAAGGGGCAAACAGGTAGCGAAAATGTAACAGTTGTCCGTGCCCCGACGGGGCATGGACAACTGTTCCGGTTACACTGCGCTGAATGTAAAAACAACAAGGCCGCACCGAGACAATCGGTTGCGACCTTGTGTCGTGACTCCCCAAGCTGGATTCGAACCAACAACCTAGCGGTTAACAGCCGCCCGCTCTACTGTTGAGCCGTCATCCTATTCACATACCTACGGCTGTGTCTGTAGAAGGGCGTCGACTTCGTTGTCGGAAAGGTCGTAGTGATAGAACTCCTTGAAGAACTCCTTTACATCTGCGGACACGTTGTTTGTGAAGACTTCAGGATATAGCAGGTTACCGAGCCACTTGATGCCCAATAGACGGTTTGAGGAGGGAGGCCGATCAAACCAACTGAACGGAACGTTTGGAATCCCGTACACTCGTCCTGTCGACACCGCCTTTATGGCCTGCCAACCTGGGTCGGATACCATATCAGGGAAGTACCCGCCTTGCTGTGCATTCCAGCTTATGATCACTTCGGGGTTCCAGGCCAAAACCTGCTCCAATGACACAGGTGTGCGCCCCATCACTCCTTTTTCGCCTTGGCCGACTTCAGCAACGTTAATGCCGCCAACTAGATCAAGCACCTCGACGTGCTGCGATCCTTTTGGATCGGTCTCCAGCCCCTTCGACCCCTCAGCATAATATACACGGACTCGCTTCTGCTCCGGGATCTGATTGGCCTTCTCTTTCGCTTCCTTAACCGTCTGGGCGGTATAGGAAGCCAACTCTTGAGCCCGGGCTTTGATCCCAAGCAGGTCGCCCATTAGCTCATACGTTTCTGGAAGCTTGTCGAGGCTGTTATCCAGCATCAGGACCGGTATACCCAGTTGTTCCTGTATTTTGTCGGCAAGGGAGACTCTTGTAGCGTCCATCCCTTCCATGGAAATGATCAAGTCTGGGTGGATTCTCAGTATCTCCTCTGTGTTAGCATTGACGGTAGCCCCCCATCCCCCCAGGTTAGGAAGATCCCTAAGTTCAGGAAGTAGGTACTTCTTCTCCGTTTGAGTCAGATTCGTATTCGAGCCGATGATTCTGCTGGGATCAAGCGTGTACAGAAAGATATACCCCACAGCGTGCGTGGTGAAAACCTTCTTGATCTCGCGCGGGACTGTTACCTTCCTACCCGCCATGTCGACGACGTCACGAGTTGCGACCTCGTCGTTCGCAGGGGTTGGAATGCTATCGGTCACCGGAGCACGAGTTGGAGTGCTATCGGTCACGGGAGTACTCGTTGCTGGGACCGCTTGCTGATCGGCGCAGCCCGACAAGCTGCCTATCAACAAGACCAAGATGATCGATAGATACAATGGATATAACGCTGCTCTTCGTTTAGACAAGGACTAACCTCCTGTTCAGATCACACACCTATTGATGATACATACTTGGAGAGGTTCCAAAAAGTAATAGATTATCTGGATAGCACCCTCATTTCTTCTGCTAAAAGGGTCTTCGAAGCGCTGGATTGCCTATTTAGGAGACCACGGGAACGCAGACTTTCACACGTCTGTCTCCATAGATCCCAGCGTCAATGATTCTCACCTCCACTCCATACAAGGTTCTGAGACTTTCCTCAGTTACGATTTCCTCCGGGGTGCCGTGCATCAGCAGCTTGCCACTTCTCAATAGCGCCACTTTGGTGGCATACAGGAACGCATGATCCGGAAAATGAGATGCCATCACCACCGCCAATCCTCGCTTGGCCAATCGAGCGATATGGCTCAGTACTTTGAGCTGATTCCCAAAATCGAGGCCGGAGGTGGGCTCGTCCATTACCAGTATCTGCGGCTGCTGGCACAGTGCTCTGGCAATAAGCACAAGCTGTCTTTCTCCGCCGCTGATCTCTGTATAAATCCGATCGCGAAGATACGAGATATTCAGCACTTCCAGAATATCCATGGCGAGCTGGCGATCTCTCTTGGACGGCGAAGATAGCGCACTTAGGTGTGGTGTCCTGCCCATCAGGACAACGTCAAGGACTTTGAATGGGAACGGCGGATTATGGGCCTGAGGGATATACGCTATCACTCTGGCCAGTTGGGGACGCGACCATCCCCTAATGCTCCGGCCGTCGATAAGGATTTCCCCCGCTTGAGGACGGAGCAAGCCAAGCAGAGTCTTAAACAGCGTTGTCTTCCCCGCACCGTTCGGTCCCAGCAGGCAGAGCACTTCGCCCGATTCGATCTCGACCGAAACACCCTCAGCAATGGAGCGTGAGCCGTAGCCAACGGCGATATTTTTTAGTTCGAGCTTCACACCCATCCCTTTCGGCTGTTCAGCAAGATGTATATGAAAAAGGGAGCACCAATCAAAGAAGTTAATACCCCCAGCGGCAACTCAATCGCAGTGAACCCCCGCGCTAGGTCATCTATCAGCAACAGGTAAGCGCTACCGATCAATAGGGAGGCTGGAAGCAGCTTTGTGTGGTCGGGACCTACGAGCAAGCGGCATAAGTGCGGAATAACAAGGCCTACCCAGCCGATCAATCCGCTGATCGAAACGGCTGCAGCAGTCATTGCGGTGGCGCACAAGATGACCAGAAGCCTCAGCCTATTGGTATCCAGGCCTAACGACTTGGCTTCATCTTCTCCCATGGCCATCACATTGAGTCGCCATCGCACGAGATACAGTGGTATCAGGGCGAGAGCCATGGCAATAGCAGCCAGGGGAAGTTCTCTCGGCGAAACCTGGGATAGGCTGCCCATCATCCAATAGACTATGCTCGGCAACTTATCCTGTGCGTCTGACAGAAGCTTCAATATGGTAGTCGCTGATGAGAAAAGCGTACCTATCAGGATACCAGCCAGGACTAGTACTAGAATCGGATCTTGACGGATTCTACTGGCTATGCCGTATGAGGCGAAAACGGCCAAAAGACCGAACAGAAAGGCCAGAATCTGGACGCCCGAGGCACCGAGGGAGAGATAAATGCCGAGGGCCCCACCAAACGCGGCTCCGGCGGATGCTCCCAAGATATCGGGCGATACCAGCGGATTCCGAAACATCCCCTGGTAGGCTGCGCCGGCGACTGCCAGGGCCCCACCAACCAGCCCGGCTGCAATGATCCGCGGCAGCCGTATCTGGAATAGAACGTTGTCTACTGCAGCGGGTACCGAATGCTCGATGGGGAAGATCTTGGCCAGCAAGACAGAAACTAAGTCTCCAACAGAGACCGGGTACCGGCCTATTTGGAGCGAGATAATGAACACTAGTAACGGGAGGGCGACCAGTACGATTCCCTTCCAGGGAAGAGATCTAACTCCGCTGTGCCGCCTCGCTTCGACCTTAGTGGAACACGTCGTCAAGGCCAGCTACCTAACACTCACCAGCCATTCCTCACGGCTTAGCTTGCAGTAGAAGCCTTTGCCCATCTGCTTGACTGCTTCGCGCCCTCCCTCAAGGGCTGCCTGCCAGGCTTTGTCGTGGTCGGTCAGTACTGTACTGGCGATCATGTCAACCCCATGATTGAACAGAACAGGCGACAAAGGAGCGCTGGGGCCGACCAGCACCACATACGCATCCCGACTCAACTCCAATAGACGCGGCAGCGTCTTGTTGGGCAAGGCTGTGGCGGTTATGAAAACGATATCTTGCTGGGGCAAGATGTATTCGCAGGCAGGGCTGGGATACTCCCCTGGCGCAGGGTTCATTTCCAGGATCGAGAGTTGGGACACGCTTTGCAGCCCTTCGAGGCCGGGAAAATGACCGATAACTGCCACCTTCTTGCCTCTAGCCATGTCTACGCAGTAATCGAAAATGGAGACCTGCGGCTGTTCGACCGCGGGTTTTCCCCCTAGCCGAACTAGTTGATCCTCTGAATTGACGACGGAGTTGATAGCTGCGAGGCCAATGACTGCTTCGAATCTATTCCACGACTTTATGTACTCTGATACTCGTCGAACCGGCATAGAGGCTATTTTGCCGGAATCTCTGATCATGCTTGGAAACGAATGCATTATCGCATTGGTTTCGCCTTCGTGAGGTGTGAGCACCATACCCGTGGTCTTGGAGCG
>JBMNNU010000234.1:0-5313 GCA_050942695.1 Chloroflexota bacterium | reverse complement strand
CATTCAAGTGGTGCCTGGCCGGCAGAGCCGCCGGCCCCTACATCATCTGGAGGGCTGGCAGAGTGTGACGCTGCGCTCGCTCGCGTCACACGGCCCCTACATGTCGAAACCCCTATGGTGGGGCATTAGTGCTCCACCCAGAGTGGTTCTGATGGATTGCCGTAGGCGGTTTATGCCGGGAGCGCGGCCATCTTGGCCGCCTAGACGTGCTGGCGGGACGCCCGCGCTCCCAGGATGACTTTTGGCCGCCTGTCAGAATCAGTTGGGATGCTTAGCCGGCGCTGGAGCTGTGAGATCGTACACAAAAGCTGGAACAACAGTGGTACTGATGGTGAAACAGTTGCTGGCCGATATTACTTACGAAAAGGTGTTTCGGATAGGATGTCAAGCCATGGTCCGCATATTCGCTGCAGTTGCCCTGTTGGCGAGTCTGGTCCTGCTTTGCCTTCGAGTGCAGCCTGGGGGGAGCGGGATGCTGGATATGGGGGTTCCGAATGACCTTCCCTTCTGGTATGGGGGTTTTGACAAAGTGAACGAGAGAAGGAAGGTCGAGGACATCGGATTGGAGGAGATACGCGGCTATCACTTCAGTGGTTGGCAGCCCGGCGATGGGCGGCTGTTTGCACGGCTCACCGGGGAGGGCACGGCCTCCAACAACGATGCGAAGATCACCGAGCGGCTTACCGCTTACCATGAACCTGATGCACACACCCAAGCAATAGGGAGCGCCGGACGTGAGGAGGAGCCCATGAAAAAGGAGGGGGTCCAAGGCCTGGCCAGATCGCTGGCCTACGGGGGACCCGAGACTCGGCGAAGGGTCGCCGACCGGTTGCTGCAGGAGGATAGCGAGGAGCAACTGACCCTGTTGATCAACACTGTTCGTTCCAAAGGCTACTGGAGATTGCGCATTCGCTGCCTGGAGGTGCTGGGGATGGTAGCGGCCAGCGCCGATCGAAGGCAGGCGGAGACCATTCTGAATATGCTGTTTCCTGAAAAGGAGGAAAAAGAGTAAAACGATGCGAAAGATTACTGCAATCCTGGTTATCGCCATCCTAACACTTTCGGCGGTAGCGTGTAGTGGGGGCTCGTCGACCACCCAGTCGGCCTCGACGCCGGCCGCGAAATCCGCAACGGGGTCTGTAGCCCAGCCCACCAAGGCGCCGTCCTCGTCGGCGTCCAAGGGCGCAACGTCCCAGCCAGCTTCAACCGGCAACCCGTCCTCCGGTGCTACCGCCGGTTCCAGCGACCTGGAGAAGGTGCCGATGCCGGCCAACCCGGTGAAGTACGACCCCAATAAAGCTGTGAAGATAGGTGACGTGCTGGACCTCTCTGATGCCGGACTGGTGCTGCAGGTACACGGCGCGAAGACGGTGGACTACGACGCAGGTCAGGAGATGGTGGTCGTAGAGCTTACCATCGGCAACAAGAAGAATGAGAAGGTGGCTATTAGCTCCATGCTGCTCATGCAGGTCGTATCAGACGACTGGAAGTGGTACAACGTGGGCAAGGATGAACTTGTCCAGGTGGCCACGAAAGCGGTTTCTCTCGGCCTACGAAACTTCGACGTGGAGATACCTGCGGGCGAGGCTCGGAAGGGCACATACCTCTCCCTGGTTCCGAAGGATGCAAAGGGGCTCGCTTTCGCCTTTACACCGATGAGCGCGACCAAGTTGACCTCCATGGCCACCGCTGTGTACGTGCCGTTGGGGATACGAGGTGACTTCCCCATGCCCATCCTTCCAGAGGATGCTGAAGTGGTGAAGGCTGGGTCGACCTATAAGATCGGCCAGCCCGTCAAATTCCCTACACGAGGAATAATCCTTCAGGTCAACGGCATGGTCGAACGGACCGATTCTGTGGAGGGCCGGACCGTCGAGGCGGGGAAGAAGATCGTCTTTGTGGACGTGACCGCGAACGTTATAGGCGATGCGGAACCGATCAACTCGGATAAGGAGTTCATCCTCTCGGCATCGGGTGATAGGTTGGCCTCTGCCCGGGATATACAGTTGGCCCGAAGCGAGAACGGGGAGTGGTTTTCGGAGACAGTCCGGCGAGGGCTGCTAGCATATACCGGACCTAAGGAAGCTAGCGGTATGCAGTTGAAGTTCAGGGCGATGGATCCCAAATCCAACCCGTATTCCCCCGATTACCTGGACGACGAGGTGGCGGTCTTCGATCTAGGCAAGTAGCCCGCTTGGGCTGCGAATAAGCGCACAAAACGCCGCGGGAGGCGCGAGAGAAACGAGTCTCTCTCGCGCCTTTCGCGGCGTTTCTTCGTTTCGCGATCCAATGCCCTCCCTTGTAAGCGCATAGCGGTACGCAGCGGGGTGACAACAGGGAATGAAGCTCTAGCTTCTATTCTTAACTTGGGGTATTATTAGGCGTCGGCATACAGGGCTAACTGAATGTTCAACAACCAGTGCAACGCTCAACAATACTAACCCCCTTCGGCCGATCTTTGCTTCAGACCTACGGCAGCATACTTCGTAGCCCTAAGGAGGCACCCCGCAAGATCTCATGCTTACCATTGGAGATGTATTGAATCTGCTGGACGACGAGCTGTTCGTTGGACGAGAACGAGAGCTCGTGCTGTTCCAGGAATGGCTTACCTCAGAACCGCGTGTTCCGGAGCTGCTCAACGTTTGCGGAAGGGGTGGTATCGGAAAAAGCACTCTGCTCAGAGCCTTTGCCCGTCTAGCTCGAGCTAGCGGCCAGACGGTCGCGCTGGTCGACAGCAGCGACTTCCCCCATATCCCCGAAGGATTCCTGCAAGCTCTGGCCCCTGGAAAGGCCGATCCTGTGGAGTACATCAACCGCACCCAACCGCTACTGCTGCTGGATAGCTACGAGCGACTGGGGGAGTTGCACAGATATATCCAGCGAGAGTTCCTCCCCAAGCTCTCCACACAGGTGAAAGTGGTTATTGCAGGACGCCATCCCCTCGAGCAGGGCTGGGTAGAGGTTGGGCCTTGGCGCTTGATAATTCGTTCCATCCCTCTCGAGCGCTTCACAGAAAAGGAGTGCGAAGAGTACCTGCAGCGCCGCAAGGTCCAAGATCAGCGCCTTAAGGATAATCTGCTGAAGGTTTCCAGCGGTAACCCCTTGGTGCTATCTCTCATGGCCGACATGGCGCTCCAACTGGGTTTCCGCGATTTTCAGATCGCGCCGGAATGGCACCTGGTGCTGCGCTCTCTGACCGAACAGCTTTTACGAGATGTCGATGCGGAGCTGCGAGAGCTACTGGAGGCTGCTGCAGTGGTACGTCAGTTCGACGAAATGGCGCTCGCGGCCGTCTCCGGCCAGGAGCAGGTGGGGAAAAATTTTGACCTGCTGTGCAAGTTATCCGTAGTGCGCCCTGCCGAGCACGGCCTGATATTGCACGATGACGTGCGCTGGGTGCTATGTGAGGACCTCAGATGGCGTCGCCCCGATAGGTACAAACAGTTACGGCTCAGAGCCCTGGCTTACTATCAGAAACGGATGCGGTCGGCCCCCTCCCTGGAGCGAGAGCGATTGCTGGCTGAGTCCTACTTTCTCTGGGAGAACGCCTACGCCAAGGGGCTGCTCTTCGACGATGATGAGTTGGGACAGGTATGGTTGGAAGCTGGGCAACCTGAAGATGCGCCAGAGATCATATCTAATTGGGTGTGGTGGAAAAACAACGTAATGCTTAAAGCCATCGAGTCTACCACCGACGTAGCGTGCGATGTAGAGATCATGGAGAAGCTTCTACGCTATCCTGGCACGAGGCTGAGGGTAGCACGGGATCGCGACAGGCATATCATGGGCTTTAACATGGCTTTACCTCTCTGCCGCGAATCGCTTGCTCTGGTGGAGGGGCATCCGGTGTTAGAGCCAGCGCTGAACGCCTACTGCCAGCAGGTAGATGGGAAATGCCGACCTATGGTGAAGGCAGCAACGGCTGGTTTCTCTCCCATCTGGCCCACGACGACCGCCTGCCCGACGCGACGAGAGCTGCGCTGCTGAGAGACCATTTGAGCCTGTTCGCCAGAAGCGGGGTGTTTCTTGTGACGCTGGTTCACCCTATGTCGAGGAAGCTGTTTGAGGAGCTGGGATTCGAGCTGTTGCCGAACGGGCGAAATCGCGGGTGGGGTGGCGTGTACGATGTGGAGGTAGGCATGTTGGACATAGCCAGGATCGGCATCGAGACCTGGCTAGAGGCCATGCTCGGGGGGCGTCCGCTGCCGAAGGCGCTAAGCCTCGTTGAAGTAGAACAAGCGCTGCAGGAGGCGTTTCTCCACTGGCGAGAGGACAGGTATCTGGCTCAGTCTCCACTTGCTCAATTGCGAATAGTGCCTTTCGTGGAGAGGGATAAAGACCGACCAAACGCGCTCAGACGGGCGATACTCGGGAGCCTGGCCACCGCTAGCAACCAGGCGACGCCTCACCAACAAGAGGCCTACCGCGCCCTTGAGTTGGCATACATCCAGCGGACCAGTAGCCAGGAAAAGGCTGCAGAGCGCATGAACGTCTCCCGGACCACATTCTACCGACTGATCAAACGCGGCATCCAGGGCCTGGCAACGAGCATGGTTGCCGCCGAATCTCACCCTCGCGGACCCGATGATGCCACTCCCGATACAACCGATGCAGCGATAAAACGATAGGGCTCAACGGGGAATATTACTTCCGGCCTTCGAGGGGGCATGGTTCACGACACGAGTACCACGTCGGGGACGAGCCCCGATGCTACGGCATTGGACTGTTACACGATCTGGCTGTTCGTGTGAACCAAGCCCCTTCGAGTTGTCTGTGGAATCAGAATTGCAGCATTCAAGTTGTTGGCGAGCCGGCAGCAACTCAGGGTCTCCCTGATAATAGCAGGCCCCAGTTGTCGGCGACGGCCGATGCTAACAGAGATTGGGGGCGATGAGATGGCCGGATATGTGGTCAACATCGAAAAGAAAGCGTTGGAGAACAGCTTTTTCCGCCAGGTGCTGTTCACGGGACCCCATAGCCAGTTAGTCGTGATGTCGATTGTACCCGGTGGGGATATCGGCATGGAGACCCACGACGACGTCGACCAGTTCATACGTGTGGAGGCCGGATCGGGCATGGCTATTCTGGACGGGGAGGTGCGCGACCTGGTAGATGGTTCAGCGGTGGTTATCCCTGCCGGAACGGAGCACAACATCGTCAACAGCTCGAAGACCGAGCCGTTGAAACTCTACACGATCTACTCACCCCCGGAGCATCCAGACGGTACGGTCCACAAGACCAAAGCCGAGGCCATGGCCTACGAAAAGGAGCGCCACCACTAAAAAGTACCTACTGTTGGAACTAACGCCACGA
>JBMNNU010000233.1:0-5315 GCA_050942695.1 Chloroflexota bacterium | reverse complement strand
GGGGTTTTTTTTTGGGGGGGGGTCTTCACCCCCACCCAAATTAATAGCCCCCCAACTGGCTTAAAAGTAGAATCACTGTAAGGACTGCAATCGAAAGAACCACTCGGACAAATAAGCCTGCGGGCCTCGTCGTCTCCTTTTCGTCGCCCTCGACGTTGCCTTCCATGGATCGTTCACCTCCCGCCGGTTTCCCAGGCAAAGCGCGTACCAAGCAATCTCATCCCGTTGGCGATAACCAGCAGGGAGGTGCCCACATCGGCCAGGACAGCCATCCAGAGGTTGGCTACACCAAGTGAAGCAAGCGCCACGAACAACAGCTTCACTGCCACCGAAAACGCTACGTTTTGCCGAATAATGCCGACGGTCCGCCTGCTCAGCTTCACCATATAGGGGAGTTTACTCAGATCATCCCCCATCAGGGCTACGTCGGCAGTCTCCAAAGCTGTATCGGTCCCAGCAGCGCCCATAGCTATCCCCACCGTCGCTCTGGCTAGAGCCGGAGCGTCATTTACCCCGTCCCCCACCATCGCGACGTTGCCGTAGCGATCCAGAAGGCGCTCCACAGCGCTCAGCTTATCTTCAGGAAGCAGCTCAGCCTGATAGTCGTCTGCCCCCACCTGTTGGGCGATAGCAGCCGCAGTCCGGGAGTTGTCGCCGGTTAACAACACCACGTGGCTGATGCCGCTCTCTTTAAGTGCGTTCACAGCTTCCTTGCTTTCCTTCCTCAACCGGTCCGCCACCGCGATCAGAGCAACCAATCTGCCTGCGCAGCCAAGCAGCACTACTGTGTTGCCCTTCTTCTCGAGTCGATCCAGATCTGGGGGTATATCTATGTTGTGGCCAATCTGCAGCTCAGCCAATCTGGCGTTTCCAACAAAACAGCTTTGCCCCTCTACCGTTCCGGCCGCGCCCAATCCCGGCAGCGCACGAAATTCCTGCACCTCGAGGATCTCTATGCCCTCCTCGCGAGCCCGCCGCAGCACGGCTCGAGCCAGGGGATGCTCGCTGTGAGCTTCGAGCGCTGCAGCCATCGTTAAAGCTTGTTGGCGATCGTACCCGCCGAGCGGCACCACTTCGGCCACATCCGGCCGACCTCGGGTCAGGGTGCCCGTCTTATCGAATGCCACAACCGAGATGCCGCCCATAGACTCGAGGTAAGCCCCCCCTTTGAACAGCACACCATGTTTTGTTGCAGCGGCGATAGCCCCAGCTATGGACACAGGAGTAGAGATCACCAGCGCGCAGGGGCAGGCTATGATCAGCAGGGTTAGAGCTCGATAGAACCAGTTCTCGAAGGAGGCTCCAAACAGTAGCGGAGGCGCTACTGCCACCGCAACAGCGAGCGCGATGACGGCTGGGGTGTAATAGCGAGCGAATCGGTCGACGAACTGCTGCGTGGGAGCTTTTTGAGCCTGGGCCTGCTCTACCAGATGGATGATGCGGGAGATGGTGTTCTCGGCGTACGTTCGGGTTGCCCGCACCTTCAGAGCGCCCTCCTGATTGATGGTGCCGGCGAACACCTCGTCCCCAACCCCTTTGTCCACCGGGGCTGATTCCCCAGTTACCGGCGCTTGATTTACCGCTGAGCGTCCGGAGACCACGATACCATCGGTTGCGATCTTCTCCCCAGGCCGCACCAGGATCAGATCATCGACGGCAACCTGCTCCGCAGGTATAACCACCTGGTGGTGGCCTTTCCTCAGCACGGTAGCCTGCTTGGGGGCTAGCTCCAGCAACGAACGGATAGCGTGCCTCGTCCGGTCCATCGTGTAGGATTGCAGGGCATTGGCGAGGGAGAAGAGAAACACCACCGAGGCGCCCTCCAGCCATTCTCCTATTGCTAGAGCGCCCAGCACCGCCACCGTCATAAGGACGTTCATGTCAGTCTGCCTTGCACGCAGGGAAAATAGAGCGCTCCGTGCTACGGGGTAGCCACCCACGAGAATCCCAAGGGCTAGTGCCGCTTGTGCTAAGAGCGGAGATTCTCCCAGCGATAGCAGCAGGCCAACCAAAAGAAGAAAACCAGAGCCTGCAGTGGCCATTGCCCTCGGATATCGCCACAGCAGGGAAAAAAGCCGTCGGCTCCCCACTCTGGAATCCGTGATTTCTGCCGACGCTCCATTGTTACGCGCCCGGTATCCTGCATCGTTAATAGTGTCGACGATGCGCCCACGGCCTACCCGATCGATCTGATACTCAACCCACAGGGTCGAAGATGTGTAGTTGAGATGAGCGTTGAGAACCCCGTCGATATCGGAAATGGCTCTCTCAAGGCTGGATGCGCAATCGGGACAGTCCAGCCCCTCCAGCACCAGAGTCTCGCGGGCGACCTGTTGTGCTATCGAAGGCCCTATTGCCTTGCTCCCCATAGGTCAGTCTCCTTCTTCCATCACGTGCTGCTCACCCTCTAAGAAGAGGTTGGCGATGTGCTGGTCGTCCAGTGAGTAGTACACAACTCGCCCATCCCTACGATACTTGACCAGGCGCATAGTCCTGAGAAGCCTCAACTGGTGTGAAACCGCTGATTGGCTCAACTCCACAAGCGCCGCTAGGTCGCAAACGCACAGCTCCGAATGCATCAGCGCACTGATCAGCTTGACCCTGGTGGGGTCCCCCAGAACGGCAAAGGTGTCCGCCAAACGAGATGCGATGCGGTCGGAGGCTATATGGGGCTTGACCCGCGCCACGGCATCCGCGTTAACGCAGTAGGTTTCGCAAACATCCTTGGGAGGTAGATCCACCACCTCATTTTCCCCTTGGCTATCGCGGAATAGTGCCTTTCGTGCCATACTCGCCTCCCTGCGGCATATATGAATACTTGCTCATATGTGCGTTTATTGTAACGTGACGCCGCCCTTTGTACAAGGGGCTGGTGGGGTCAAGACCATCCGGCTAGCCTGGACAAGTGAAGTATTCGTGTGTTATTCTCGCTACTAGAACAACCTTGTGCAGTGGCAGCAATGGTGCTCTGCTTCTTTTTAGCGCGTTTTAACTGGCAGCGCTTCCCAACACAGAGCGGGCTCCGATTCGACCAGAACCAATCGCCGTCGGCGACAATCGACCGGTCCGAGGCTCGCCGACCAGAGGCAAACCACCGCCTTTGAGAATTAACCCACTTCGGAGGCAATCCAATATCTGGGGATAACAGGCGCTTTGTTCCGCCTCGTGGGAGTGGCTGGACAACGACAGGAAGGGTTTATCGTTACCGCAATATTGTACTGTGGGCCTGTAGATGCGTTGCAGTTGCCATTCTGGTCTTGGCAGCGCTGCCGTTTACCACAGGTCTGACTATCTCAGAAATCAAAGTAGGGGCAACCTTCGAACAGCTTATCCATGGAGCCACCGGGGGTAACCTGTTCATCCACACCACCCCTTCGATGGAAAAGTCGCTTGAAGCCGACATACTTCCATCAGAGCAACCTCGCGTCAAAGCTTCGAGCGATAGCGATGAAGCTGTGTTAGCCGTAAGGTCGTCAGTATCCTCGCGAGGCGGCACCCGTCCAACGGAGACTCCATCCACTCTGGCCGCCACATCGACTCCAACGATCCCTGTGGAGGCTACACCTTCAGCGACTGCCGAGCTTACAGCGACAATAGCAGCTATCCCCACGAGCACCCCGACGCAAACCAGCACCCCGGTACCAACCGATACCCCGGAGGCTGCCAGCGAATCTGTACCGATCGACACCGATGCTCCAGTCCCAACAGCCACGCCAGAGCCTGCTGATATCCCTGTTCCAACCGAGACTCCGGCCCCAACCGTTCCGGCAAACCCGACAGCTAGCCTGTGCCCAACTCCTACAGCTTCAGAGCCGAATACCCCTCCAACATCCCAGGAGCCTCAAGCGCCCACGGCGCCCGAACCGATGGAGGTCACTGGCGATACGATAAGCGCCATAGCAATGGAGTATGTGGGGTATGGATACGCTTGGGGAGGTAGCTCTCCTGGGGTTGGGTTCGACTGCAGCGGCTTTATAGGATACGTCTGCCAAGAAGCCGGTGTCCCTGTCCCGAACCACGATCTGTACGGACAGCTCAACGCCGGCCCCAGTATCGAGATGGAGCAGTTGCAGCCGGGCGACCTGGTCTTCTTCCAGAACACCTACACAGCCGGCCTATCCCACGGCGGGATCTACATCGGCGGAGGACAGTTCGTTCACGCTGTCGACGATGGAGTTGGGGTAAAGGTCACAAACATTGGCGATCAGTACTGGGCCAGCCGCTTCGTCGGCGCATCGCGACCGGCGGCAGTCGGCAGCCGTTAGCTTTGTGCTATCAAAAAAGCGCTACTTTAGCTTACGGTTGTCGCAAAGCATCTGTACTGCCTTCTCGATGCGCGCAGCCCTCGTCGCTTCCTTCTTCGCCTCCATGATCCACTGACAATACTCCTTCTTATGTGAATACGAGAGCCTTTCGAAGTGTTCGTATGCAGGGGGGTTTTGCTCCAAAACGGATTTGAAGTCCTCAGGTAGTTCGATCACACGTTCATCTTCGTCCTTCTGCACCACCACCTCAACCAGGTCCCCTGGGTTCTTACCTATCGTCTTACGTATGGGTTGTGTCAACCCGAGCCAGTAACAACCGCCCATTCTGACAATCGAGCCTCGATACTCCACGCCGTCAAACCAAGCCTTAACCTTGACGCGTTTTGCTCCGAAAACCTTTTCGACGTCGAAAGGGATATCCACGTAAGCCGCATCGATACCCTCGTGCTTTTTGATCACTGCAGTGAACTGCTGCTTCATACCCATCTCCACAACTCAATTTGGCCATATCAACCAATTTGATAAACCGTCGTAACTGAACTCGACACATCTGAATTGGAGACCAATTTGGCTATAGTAATCGATTAAGCTTATTGCTGCCCATCTATTACAGCCGCTTGTAGCTGAAAAACGTACCGAAGGCATTGGTTGACCGCTCGTTCGGTCTTCGGCCCAACGTAGCCAAGGCGTCGGCGAACGAGACTCCTGTGCAGCGTTGCTACTTTGTTAAGCCGAATCGACGAGGGAACTTTCAGCCCTCTTGGGCCGAACTCTAGGTCACTAGGCCCCAGAAAACAGCTCGCTTGTGGATCAGAGGTGGAGGTGTGGCTACGGCTGGGCATATTCGGCCAGTTCTCTTGCCGCCGGCTCATCCCCAGATGGAGGGGAAGGGCGCAGTTCCCCCGCGCCCTTCCGTGTCTGCATCAAACACTTCTCAGTGCTTGAAGTGCCGCTTGTAGGTGAAGATCATCGCGATCTGGGCCGCGTTGGCCGCACGGATAACCTCCTGGTCGCGTATGGAGCCGCCGGGCTGGATCACTGCCGTGATGC
>JBMNNU010000232.1:0-5316 GCA_050942695.1 Chloroflexota bacterium | reverse complement strand
TGATTGAGCTGCTGCTAGCCGAGGGGCGGGAGCCGATCTCGGCATCCCTGGAGCCAGAGGTTCTAAACCGCTTTCTGGGAGAGTTCCCATATTTCCAGCTAGACATCACCGACCCCGACGCGGTGCGCGCGCTGATGCTCCGCACCCAACCCGAAGCCGTAATCCACACGGCTGCCTTTACTGCAGTGGACGCCTGCGAGTCGCAAAAAGAGCTTTCGTGGCGGGTCAACGTGGAGGGAACGGCCAACGTGGCCAAGGTGTGCGCCGAGACGTCCACCAGACTCGTACACGTTTCCACCGAGTACGTCTTCGACGGGGAAAGCGGACCTTACACCGAGGACGACACTCCCCATCCAATCAGCCATTACGGCCTTACTAAGCTGGAGAGCGAGAAAGCCGTGCGCGAACAGTGCTCCGACTGGGTTATAGGACGTACCACGGTTCTCTTCGGCCATGCGCCCAACGTGAGGCCTAGCTTCGTGGCCTGGCTGGTCGATAAGCTGAGCCGAGGAGAGCGGGTGAAGATCGTAGACGACCAGGTGGGCTCGCCGACACTTGCCGATAATCTGGCCCAGATGCTGCTGGCACTTCTCGACTCGGACCGCCGCGAGCTGTACAACACCGTGGGGGATACTGTTATCGACCGGTATGCCTTTTCGGTGATGGCAGCGAGGCTCTTCCAGTTGGACACAGGGCTGATCGATAGGATAAAGACCAGCGATCTGAATCAGCCAGCGCCTCGACCTCTTAGAGCCGGTCTTATTATGGAGAAATTCAAGAGGGAATTCCCTGAGATCCAGGTGTTGACGGCGGAGCAGGCGTTGCTGGCGCTCAAAGGGCAAATGGGACTGTAAGGCTGTCGTTGACATGGATGGGAGCAGGGGTATAAAATCGCCTCAGGTACCCATGGAGGGTATATGGAGGCAAGGTGAGCGCAAGCGAAGCAATTGCAGCCAGGTTGAGGCGGATAGAAGGACAGGTTAAGGGTATTCAGCGGATGCTGGAGGAGGGGCGCCCCTGCGAGGACGTGATCACCCAGGTCATGGCCGCGCGCGCCGCCTTGGATAAGGTAGCTCTCAGTGTGATGGCCGAGCATATGGAGCAATGTCTTTCCGAATCGGCTTCGTCCGAGACAAAGAAGGCTACAATTGAGCGAGCCCTTACCCTGTTCTTGCGTATGTCCCCGGGAACTGAGAGTTCGCCGGGTAAGTAAGGAGGACGTTCCCAGATGGCAGAACCGATTGCGGTGACCGATGCCACCTTTGATGACGAAGTGCTGAAGGCCAAAGAACCGGTCTTAGTCGACTTTTGGGCCGAATGGTGCGGGCCGTGCCGGATGATTGCGCCCGTGCTGAAAGAGGTGGCTGAAGAGCAAGATGGCAAGATGAAGGTGGCCAAGCTCGATGTTGACGGCAATATGGCTACAGCCCGCAAGTACGGCGTTAGCAGCATTCCCACATTGATCCTGTTCAAGGGCGGGAAAGACGTTCAGAGAATCGTTGGCTACAACCCTAAAGACAGACTGATGAAGGCTCTTACCCCTTACATTGAGAACCCCTAGAGTCGGTGAGTAGGTAGCTGCCGGGAAGCGTTCTCGGCCACTGTAAGAACTAGCCAGAGGGACTCCCAAGTTACTTGGGAGTCCCTCTTTGATGGGCATGGTTCACGGCACGAGTCACAATGTAGCGTTAGGCCTTGTGCCTGACGTGGTACCTCGTCGGGGACGAGCCCCGACGCTACAGCATAACCATCCCCTTTGATGTGCGCGATGGCACGTCGCGTGCTCAATCCCGGAGCCTAACCGACGCTTGGCAGTGAAACACTGGCTTTATCAAAGGGGGGCGAAGATTACTATGCCTATTGTACTGGTTATCCTGCTGGTTCTGTTGGTCGTGTTGCTCTTCGTGGCAACCGCGAATGTCCTGGGTGTCATATTGACCTTGATCATCGCGGGGATCGTCGGATGGTTAGCCGACGTTATCATCCCTGGTGAGCTTCCCTTTGGATGGTTGGGGGCAATTCTGGCCGGATTGGTTGGGAGTTGGTTGGGTACCGCGCTCCTGGGCGATATCGGCCCGGTGATCGCCGGGATACCCATCATCTCCGCCTTAATAGGGGCGATTATTCTGGCATTTATCGTGGATTTGATCGCTAAAAATAGTATGGGAAGACGCGAAATCTAAAACACTCCAGGAAAAATCGGGGCCAGCTAATTGTTGGCTACCGATGAAAGGAGGGATCGCGGCTATGGCAAAGCCAAAGGAGATGGCGAACAAAGTCCAGTCCAAGGCCAAGGTTACTAAAGAGAAGACGCAGGAGAAGGCCAAAGACACCGCTGAAAAGATGAAGCAGAAGATGAAGTAGATGCAAGGCCGGGCAGAGTCGGCTGCCCGGCCTTTTGATATCAGGATGCTGTTTCACCCTCTTCGACGGCATCTACTCGCACCGTCTTTTCCTGGCTGTAGGTAACTAGACCGGGCGGCCCTCCCTTTATCTTTTTAACGTATCGCTGCAGGGTGTAGTCCACCGGAACCTTGGTCGACCCGCGCCCCTGGCTATAGAGGGCCGCTAACCTGGCGGCCTCCGCCAAAAGCTCCATGGAAGGTTCGCGACCGCCTAGCTTCACGATGACGTGGGCGCCCGGCATGTTCCGCGCGTGCAGCCAGAGGTCTCCACCGGTGCCCAACTCGAAGGTCACTCGCTCGTTGCCCTTGGCGCTTCCGCCGACCAGAATAGTAGTGCCGTCTCCCGCGGTGAATCTTTTGACAGTCCCGGCCGCCTGGTTGGTTTTTGTCTTGCCCGGCCTCTGCTTTTGCGTGGATTTTTGCTGCCCCCTCTGGGATCGTGAACCCCCTGATGGTGTGGAGCTGGGAGCCGATTTGCCCCCATCCCCGGCCTCGGCCAGCTCTCGAGACAGGGTTCTTAACCCTACCTCGTCTTCGGCCAACTCCACCAGGGCGAGCATCTGCTCCAGGTATTCCCTATTCAACCGGTCGGACTCCAGCAGCGCCGGTATCTCTCTGGTCGCATCCCGGGCTTTGGTGTACTCCTTGAAGTAGCGCTGTGCGTTCTCTGCGGGGCTCACCTTGGGGTCGAGCGGAATGCTCATTCCTTCCCAATGCAGCTCGGTCTGCCCTCTTGCTATCAGCCCGGTATTGGCCAGGATCGCTTGGCCGTACTGCATCAACTGCTCCGCTTTCTCGCCTCGCGCAAGCGCCTGAAGGAGCGATTCCTCTTTTCGCCTCACCTTTTCTAATCGCGATTGTAGAGAGGCGCGAAGGGGCGCTCGTATCGATTCGGCAGGTCGAAGCCTCAGCCGCTCGGTGTAGGCGCGCTCCACAGCCTCGCTGACGCTGCCTACCTTCTCAAGCTGAGCCTCAGGGAATTGGGTCAGCAGGTAGGGGGCGAAGTGGATAACGCTACCATCCTGGGCCACGACGCTGGGAGTCCAATCCCCCGTTTCCAGTGGCTGTAGCAGGGATGACAGCGCGTTTACCAGTTGTTGCCAGGGAGTATCCTTGGACACCAGTATCTGGGCGTCGCCGAATGCCCTGTACACGACCTCGCGAGCAGCTAACGGCCCTAGCCCCATCACCGTTTCCTGAAGAAAGCGCCAGAGGGGTATCGATGGCCTGGCCTGGCGAGATGCTGAATCGAGCTGCCGGGCCAATATGTGAGAGAGGGGGTTCAGCTTCTCTACGGCCGGCGGCGGGTTGTAGGCCATGTGGGGCAGGATGGGACGCTGGCGACTGAGAGACGGCGGTATCCGCTTCAGGGCATCCAGCACTGTGCCGTCGCCTCCCACCAGTATTAGATTGCTGTGCCTGCCCATCACCTCTATAATTAGCGAAACGGTGCTCGCTGAGCCGTCTTCGTGGCGCTTCTCCACTGATAGCCTGAGCACCCTCTCTAAGGCTGGCTGCTCGATGGATGTGATACGGCCGTCGCGCACATATTTTCGCAGCAGTAGCAGAAAGGGCGTGACCTCGTCGGAAAGGCGCCTGAGAGTGCCTTTGACCAGGTGTACTCGGGCGGCCTGGGGGTCGACCGATATCAGCAGGTTGTAGTCTCGGCGTTGGGCTCGGATGCGCAGACCAACCTCAAGGCTGGACAGGAGAAACAGCTTCTCGATATGTCCACCCAGGAGGTTGGCCTCCAGTTCGTCCTTAATAGCGTGCATCGCCAACGCATCGAAAGTCACGGTGGGCTTGGCCTCCGAGTGATTGTCGGTTTACGTGCTGAGTGCCGTCATTTTCGCGAAAGCGGGAATCCAGGGCACCTTGGTGCGCGGTTTTATCTGGACCCCCACGAAAGCGGGGGTGACGAACAGGAAGCCGAAGTGACGGATCAAAATTCAGTCACCTAGCACCCAGCGCTTAGGACTCAGCACTCAGCACCACATATTGAGTATATCATGCAGGAGAGTTACCCTTGGCCGGAGAATTGCCGCATATCGCTATCGCAGATAAGGTATTAGCCGATGAGCGTGCCGGCGAGGTTGCTGTTTTGAGCGAAAAGTCAAAGCCTGGGCTGCTGTTTGTATTGTCGGGGCCTTCAGGGGTAGGCAAAGACGCCGTCATGGATAAGCTGCGGGAGCAGCGTTTTCCTCTGCGCTTTGCCGTGACAGCCACGACCCGGCGGCAACGGCGAGGCGAGGTCCATGGTGTCGATTACTGCTTCGTATCCGATGCAGAGTTCGACCGGATGATAGCCCAGGACGAGCTGCTCGAGTGGGCGCTAGTCCACGGTAACCGTTACGGCGTGCCCAGGGAGCCGGTGCGCAGGGCTATCCAGGCCGGGGAAGACGTGCTTATGCGAGTAGACGTCCAGGGCGCGGCGACTATTCGAGCCAAAGTGCCCGGCGTCGTACTGATCTTCCTGGCCCCTCCTTCCATGAGTTCATTGATCGGCCGCTTATCGAAACGCGGCACCGAGACCTCAGAGGAGTTGGCGATAAGGATAGCCAACGCCGTCGAGGAGATGAAGCATCTGCCGGAGTTCGATTATAAGGTAACGAATCCAGACGACGGCCTGGAGGAGGCCGTTTGGAAGGTGAAGGCCATAATAACGGCCGAGAAGTGTCGAGTGTATCGTCGCCAGGTAACGGTTTAAAGTTCGTTCGGGTTGCCGTCCGCGTCCCCGCCCGAGCAGGCTCACTCTTCAGCTACTCCGCTCCGCAACCTCTGGGGCTAGAGCGGGGGGCTATTATCATGGTACCATTCGCCTCCCGAATTCTTCCCGGAATCGTCGCTGGCATCGATCAGGTTCCCCCAAACATCCCAACCAGGGATCTGCTTGGCCTGGTAGTGGACGCTC
>JBMNNU010000231.1:0-5345 GCA_050942695.1 Chloroflexota bacterium | reverse complement strand
ATAAGCTGTTCGCCACCTTGGACCCCACGACTCGGCGTCTACAGCTTCCGAGCGGGCAGGAGGTGCTGGCGAGCGATACCGTGGGATTCATCGCCAAGCTGCCAACTGCCCTGGTCGCCGCGTTCCGCGCGACGCTTGAGGAGCTTTCGGACGCTGATCTGTTGCTCCACGTTGTTGACATAACTGATCCGCAGATAGAGAGATCCACCCGAGTAGTGGGGGAGATCCTGGCCGACCTCGACTTGAGTGAAAAGCCGGTATTAACGGTGCTGAATAAAGCCGATAGACTGATTTCAGAAGACGGAAGCCTGGATGAAGACCCTCTGAATAGCCTGACACCCGAAGCCTTGGGACTGGAACCTGTGCCGGGTACAGTCCTGGTGTCGGCGACGCGCGGGTGGGGTATAGAGCGATTGAAAACTGCCATCGAAGAGACGCTAAACGCGCAATCAACTCCAATCGAGGTGGTGATCCCTTACACCCAAAGCGCGCTGGTAGACCTGTTCCGCCGGAAAGGCTTGGTAGGCAGCGAAGAGCACATAGCTGAGGGGACCGTCCTTAGAGGACGAGTACCTGCCCATCTGGCAACCCTCTTCGACAGCTTTCAGAGGAAACGGAGGGCAGGGGTCTAGCCGACCGTCACGGTTGCTGCTGTTGTTTACGACCGGTTAACAACTGTTCGGCAAGAAGGTGGACGATAGCCCTAAAACGGTTAAGTTCTTCCTCTTGGATGCCTTCGGTGGAGAGAACGCGTGCGACCTCCAAAAGAGTCTCATCTTGGGGCCCTAGAGCAAGGATAGCCGATGGCCAGTGGCCGGCCATGGAGAGAAGGTTATCGCGGTCGGCTGGACTGAGGTCGAGTGCGCGCGCGATGGCCAGCACCTGGTGGGGGCCTGAAGGCATCCTGTCCCCAGTCTCTAATCTGCTGACGATGGCTGGATTAATCTCAGATAGTTTGGCCAAGGCTCGCTGAGACATCCCCGCTCTCTCGCGGTAATATCGCATCAACGCTCCGAAGGATTCCACGTTCGATCCCCTTTATTAATAGTTAATGCATCATTCCGCGCGCTTATCGGCATGGGTCACGGCACGAGTCACAATGTAGCGTCGGGACTTGTGCCCGACGTGGTACCTCGTCGGGGACGAGCCCCGACGTTACAGCATTGGACTGTTACACGATCTGGCTGTTTGTGTGAACCATGCCCGCTTATCGATGTTCCAGAGTAATATGCACGACTCGGCCACCGGTGTCAAACGGATGCTTACCAGTTGTCATCATGTTTATTTACTCGCCGTAAGCAAAACCGATTACCCAAAGTAAGCATAATGCGCTTAAATGTCGTAATTTTGCTTACTTTGGCGCAATTCTTGCCCATTTGTATTGCGAATCGGTGTGTCGAAGAGATGTGGAAAAGGTGCAGGTGGGGTGACGGTTAGGGGCTTAAGGATCTGCCCAATACTGTAAGGTCAGAAAGCTGTAGGCCAGCTAAGTGAATGGGTGGGGAGGTATGAAATCGATCGAAGAGGTTTCCTGGGCCCGTTATTCTTGGCCGTGGAGGGGGGAGGAGGTTGAAAGTGTGCTGGAGAGGTTGCGGGAGGGGCAGAATGAAGCTCTCCTAGAAGTTGATGGGTACCAACTGCTGCTCAAACATCTGGACAGTGTGTACTGGCCGGGGGGAGAGGGGCGGAATCCGGTAACTAAGAGGGACTACCTTCGCTATCTGATCAGTATCTCTCCATTGCTGATCAATCACATGATGAATCGGCCAGTTACATTGATCAGGTTTCCTCATGGGGCAAACGCCGCATGGTCGTTCCAGAGATACTGGGAGGGCCCGGCGCCGCCATTTGTGGAAACGGTAACCGTCTACTCGGAGCGCGACGGTCTCAATAAGTGCTGTCTGATGTGCAACAACCTTGCGACGCTGCTCTGGCTGGGCGATGTTGCGAATCTGGAGATGCGCCCCTGGTTCTCGAGGATAGTGAATGAACCGGATGCGGTTAAGCTTTCCACCGAATTTACGGGATCGACTCGGCAGTTGGACCGATCGGTGTTGAACTACCCCGATTTCATGGTATTCGACTTGGATCCCTATTTTTATTCCTTGAGCGAATCGAATGAAATGGAGGCGGAACGGATCGCCTTCCGCAAGTGCTGTGAGGTCGCCTTCTGGTTGAAGGAGATCCTGGAGTCGCTCTCCCTGCCGCCCTACGTCAAGACCTCAGGAAGGTCTGGTTTACATATCTTCGTGCCGATCTTGAGGAATATGGACTACACCCATGTGAGGTCGGCTGCGGCTGCTATCGCCTGGCTGTTGCTCGAGGAGCATCCCCAGGATGTGACCACCGAGTGGTCTGTTGCCAGGCGGACCGGCAAGCTGCTCCTGGATTACCACCAGAATCAGCAGGGAAAGACCTTTCTATCGGCATATTCGCCCGCGGCCGACCAGTGGGGGCTCGTATCGATGCCGGTGCGCTGGGAAGAGCTGGATTCGCTGAATCCCGGGGGATTCACTATGGAGGCAGCCCTCGAGCGCGTGCATTCGGTTGGGGGCGACCTTTGGGGATCGATCCTCGATGAGAAGGTCGACATGAGCCACATGTACATGCCGCCGATCTAGGCACAAGGCGCCCAGGACCCAGGGCTATTTAGGCGGGGAAGAGGGTTGATCCTCGCCTGGGGATCTGCTACTATTTTCATGTCATGTAATTCACATTAACTTGCATGAACCCGAAAAACAGTGTAAGCGTGGGAGGTCCCCTTGCCGCCACACGATACGTCAAATCAGCAGCCGCTGGCCATCCAGACCCAGATAGACGAATTCCTGCAGGCCATGGTCGGAAAATCGCCGGCCACTATCGCAACATACGAGAAATCGCTGAAGCGCTTCACCGAGTTCTTGTTGGACACCGGCGTTAGCCGGGATGCGCTGGCTAAGGATCTGCCGCCGGAGATCCTCGAAAGGTTTTACGGTTGGCTGGTAGATATGTACGGACGCGACCGCCGTGCGACCATAGTCACATATATCGCAGGCGCCAGGGGTTTTTACCGCTTCCTGGCTCGCAGGCGCCTCCTACCCACTGATGCTAGCTTCGAGCAGATCAGGGCTGGACTCCAGGAAGTTATGGGCAAGGGGAGCTACAAGACCCCCAGGATCGACCGGCGCCTGCCGATGGTTATACTTTATGTAAACAACATTCCCCTACCGGAGCCTACCCCGAAAAACCACTCTAAACGGCTTGAGATCCTACGTGATAAGGCCATTCTCCACACTCTCTTCGCAACCGGGATGCGCAGGGAGGAGGTCTCTAGGCTCAACCGACAGG
The DNA here is from genome assembly GCA_050942695.1 of Chloroflexota bacterium. Classification (GTDB taxonomy): domain Bacteria; phylum Chloroflexota; class UBA6077; order UBA6077; family UBA6077; genus JBMNNU01. Next base: position 2,018 of record JBMNNU010000231.1, on the reverse strand, counting down.
ACGTAGACGACGGTTGGTCCTCTCAGTCGCTGATAACCGGCAAGGGCGACAAGGAGCGAGTCGTATTTTTCACCGAAGAGGCGTTGGAGGCTATCAGGGAGTACCTGGCAACACGGGGCGACCGCTACGTTCCCCTCTTCATACGACACGATGTTCGGCGAGGCAAAGCCGTTCAAGGAGGGCAAAACTTCCGACTTCCTCCCCACGCTATATGGCGAATCGTTAAAAAATATGCGGCCATGGCGGGGGTAGATGTGACTACTCACGATTTTCGGCACGCCAAGGCCAGCACGATGCTGAACCGGGGCGCTAAGCTCTCCGAGGTCCAGGATATCCTAGGCCACGCCTCCCCAGAAACCACGAAAAAGATCTACGCACACTATGAGGTCTCCCACCTGCGCAGCGCCTTCGAGCGCTACAGTGCGTCGGCGGAGGAGCTAGCCGCCGAGCTGGAATCGACCAGGAAAAAGCGGGGCGGCAGGCGGGCGGAGCCGCCGATGAACGACGAGGAGATGCCATGATTCACGACGTCACACTGCCGATATCCACCGACCTGCCGGTGTGGCCTGGAGACCCAAAACCCCGCTTAGATCCGGTACACAGCCTCGCAGCCGGAGATTCGACCCAACTGTCGATGCTGCAGTTGAGCACCCACACCGGCACTCATCTCGATGCGCCGAGACATCTCCTGGCCGAAGGGGCAACCGTGGACCAACTCGCTATCGACCGACTGGTCGGCGATGCCTGGCTCTGTAGGGTACCGCCTGCTCTCAGCCTGGTGGATGCTGGCACACTAGAGGAGGCCGGCATCCCGGACGGCACACGGAGGTTGCTCCTGCAAACGACCAACAGCGGGCTATGGGATCGGACGCCATGGACCTTCTTCGAGAACTACGTCGCGCTTGCCCCCGATGGAGCCCAGTGGATCGTTGACAGAGGTATCGAGCTGTTGGGGATAGATTACCTATCTATAGACCCATTCGATTCAGAGGATCTCCCTGCTCACCGAATCCTGCTCACGAACGGTGTAGCAGTCCTGGAAGGCCTCGATCTCCGCGATGTCGAGCCAGACCGAAGCTACTACCTACTGTGCTTGCCGTTGAAGCTGTTGGGAGTCGATGGTGCGCCTGCGCGAGTGTTGCTTATCGATGACGACTCCAATGTCTCCCCTACTCGCCTATTTGGCACTAAATAGGCGAGTATTATGTCAACAACTACATCATTTCTAACACGCTTGGCACGAGGCGCTCTGCCCTATGTTTCTGGCCTCATATCAAGTAGTGCAGGGCGCTCTGCCCTGCAGTCCTCGTTGGTATACAGTATCTTAGATAGTACAAGCTCAACGTGGACGACAGGGCACAGGGCCCTGTGCTACGGATGCGTGCAACCTGGAAATGCTTCCAACGCCCTCTACTCTTCCCAGCTCTCGGATTCATCCGCCGCCTGGCTTCCTCTACCACGTAGCGCCGGTTCCACGTGGTAAACCAGCAGTAGTACGATACCCACTACGAAGCTTCCAAGGGCCAGATTGACCTGCTGGGCAATCAGCAGAAGGTTGACTACAGCTACGAAGTACACCACGAGCGATACTGCAAGCACCTTTTGGGTGAGCTTATTGCCTACCGATACCTGGCGAATGCTGTGCTCCCCCGCAGGCAACCGGACGAAGAGCGTTACCAGGGCCATTGAAAGGATGAATACCGAGGTCGCAATAACGATCCCACCTATTAGGTCCATCATCTACTCCTTCGCCAACTGATCGCCTCCATCAAGCAGGATTAATGCCGGATGAACGCCGGTACATGTATTGCGTTTGCGCCTACGGCCAATAAAGAAACGCGGAATTCCAGCTTCGTGAGTGTTCCCACGAAGCTAAAGCCGCGTGATGAGGGCTGGCGAGACCACTCGAATGAGGGAATAAGGCTCTATAGACAGGGTCTATTAGCCCGTGATATATTGAATCAGTATAGAAATAAGCCGGAAGATTACAGACCCGAAATCGATCCTTCGATTTTACT
>JBMNNU010000230.1:0-5360 GCA_050942695.1 Chloroflexota bacterium | reverse complement strand
CCTCGACTCCGCGGTCGGTAACGATCAGGGCTTTGCTGCCTCCCAGCTTCTTGAACTCTTGTCCGGCCATCTTGGAACAACCAGGCCCAACAACCAGCTTCACAGGCATTTCCCATGTGAATATGCGACCGAGGTCCATTTCCCCTTCCCTCCTATTTATTGCTAACAGGCATAAGGCATCAGTAAATGGCTATCAGCTATCAGCACTCTGACCCCAGAACCCAGAACCCAGAACCCAGGACTCAGAACCCAGAACAGCACTCAGGACTCAGGACTCAGCACCTAATCTGACCTGCACCCCTGCCCACTCCTCGTACACCTTGATGAGCGTTGTCCAATCCTGCCGGCCCAGCCCTTTCTGGCGAGCGATGAGAGATAGCTCTCGGCAGAGGTTCGCCACAGTGGAATATAGAATCCCCCATCGTTGGTGACGGCCGGTTCTATCGTGCTCATTTCGACGACGATACCGCCCGGATTGAGGCCATCCATCACCCTATCCTTACCGAGTACGACCTGCTCCACGTGAGATGAGTTCGGTAAATGGTGCACACGACGTCAGAGTCTCGGGCTACCTCTTTGGGCGACCCTGCCGCGGTTGCACCCATGGCGGCTAGCTCTTCGACAGGGGCTCTAACCACGTCGTATACGGTGAGCGGATACCCTCCTTGCAAGACTCGCTTCGCCATCGGCTTGCCCATGGTGCTGAGCCCGATAAAGCCTACCCTTTGTACGTTGGTTATACCAAATCTCCTTGTATTACCATCATACCGAGACCAGGTTAGTTCTTCTACTGCCATTTTTTCGAGTATATGAGCGCATTTTTGAAGGTGTCAAGGATCGGAGGGTTTGATGCTGATCGTTGGCGAGCCTCCCAAAAAGTGGTCGAGAAGGTGTGGAAATGCCCGTTGAGATGATTGACAGAAAGAAGAGAGACAACTATTATGTTGCTACGCAAAAAGGGGTTTTGCTGGCCGAAAGGAGACTTTATGGTTGTCCTGGACCCCGAGCCCCGCAGCATTCAGAAAAAAGCCCGCCCCCTGAGGGCGGTGCAGCGCGTAATGGCCATCCTCGGAAGCTTCAGCATCGAGAAGCCCGAGCTTGGCATCAGTGAGATCAGCGTTATCGTTGGTCTCACCCCCAGTAGCGTCTACCGGGTTGTAGCCAGCCTGGAGCGCGGTGGATTCCTCGAACAGAACCCTGTTACCGGCAAGTACCGACTCGGCCTGGAGATTTTCTCGCTTGGCTCCATCGTACTGGAGCAGATGGGACTTGGGCGGACTAGCTACCCCTTCCTAGAGGAGTTGTCGCGAATCTCTCGCGAGACGGTGAACCTCGGCATTTTAAGGCAGGGGCAGGTGATGTACGTCCAGAAGATCGAGAGCCCCGAACTGCTCAGGGCTGGGCTGACGGTGGGGAGTCGAGTGCCGGCGCACTGCACGGCGATCGGCAAGGCGCTGCTAGCCCACCTGCCGGAGAACAGGCTGGAGGAGATCGTGAAGCAGCATGGCCTGCCTCAATACGGCCCCAACTGCATCACATCTCTGGAAAAGCTGAAAGCGCATCTGGCGAAGGTTCGGGAGCAGGGTTACTCCGTCGATGACGAAGAGCTGGAAGCCGACATGAGATGTATCGGAGCGCCCATATGGAATCATATGGGGGTGGTGATAGCAGGTATCGCTATCGCCGGCCCCGCTCGGCGTATGACCTATGCTCGCCTCGAGGAGTTGAGGCCGGCTGTTCTGAAAGCGGCTGAGGGTATCTCTCAATGCATGGGTTTCTGCGTTTGCTGAACAACGGTGCGTTATCAGCGCATCCGGCACTATTACAGTCAAGGTAACTTTCAACTACATCTACAATATGGGCTACCCTAACGATATTTAGGGTGTTAAAGACCGCTAATCCCTAGGGATCATCCCGGTTTTGGGCTTGTCGTACCTGCTGAGCAGAAGAGTTTATGACTTGGAGCAAGCTTATGAATCAAAAGATCCTGATGAGGAAGCGAACTATTCTCTCCGGTGCATCCGTCGTAGTGGTGATTGCCTTTTGGTATCTCATCACAGCAGTATTCGGGTTGATCAAACCGCTGTTCTTACCCTCTCCAGACAATGTAGTGAGGACATTCATCTCCTTTCTATACGAGCCCTATGCTGGACATAATCTTTGGGGGCACGCAGCGGCAAGTCTGCAGCTTGTGCTATTTTCCTTCTTCCTGGCCATCGGTATCGGCATCCCTCTTGGTGTATTGATGGGATGGTTTAAGACCTTCGATGCCATTGTAAACCCGCTATTTCAGATGATGCGCCCAATCCCTCCGCTGGCCTGGATACCATTGGCTATCGTCTGGTTTGGAATCGGCATCGAGGCGAAGATGTTCGTAATCTGGCTTGCTGCCTTCGTTCCCAGCGTAATCAACTCCTACACTGGGATCAAACTGGTGGATCAAGTGTTGATCCAGGCTGCTAGAACCTTTGGCGCCAATAAACTCCAGATCCTAAGGGAAGTGGCTATACCATCGAGCTTACCGGTGATCCTCGCAGGCATGAGGATTTCTCTAGGGGTCTCGTGGATGACCCTGGTAGCTTCCGAACTGTTGGCAGCAACGGCGGGGCTAGGCTATGCCATGCAGATCGCCAGACGTTCCATGTATCCGGAGGTGATCGTGGTGAACATGCTGGTTATTGGGCTTCTCGGTGCGGTTATGGGCAAAATCCTTCAGCTTTTCGAGCGTCGCTGTTGCTCTTGGAGCGAGAACATAGCCAGTGATTGAGGTGGGAATAGATGAGTGTTGCGGCAACCGGCACAGTCGACACAGAAAAGAGATCTAGTGTTCTTTCAGCTCTAAGTATATTGAAGCCTGCCCTTATGCCGACTATTTCGGTAGGTGGTTTTCTGCTGGTATGGTACCTGGAGGCAGCGGTTGTTAAGTTGATACCTGCTACCTTCCTACCACCTCCTACGGATGTACTGGCAGCTCTCGTTTACATGATATCTGAGCCAGTGGCGGGGCACACTATCTGGGGCCATGCCGAGTTGAGCCTCTTGCGCTTTGCCCTTGGATTTACCGTGGCAGCGTGTATTGCTATCCCACTAGGCATCCTGATGGCTTGGTGCGACTCTATCGATGCGATTGTGGGACCGATTTTCGAGGTGCTTCGATTCATACCTCCTATTGCTTGGGTGCCATTCGCCATTCTTTGGTATGGCACCGGGATCCAGGGACAAGCTTTCGTCATCGGGATTGGGGTATTTGCCGCCTGCCTGATCAATGCCCATAGAGGGGTAAAGCTGGTTGACCCGGTGCTGATTAACGCCGCGAAGGTCCTGGGAGCGAAGGATTGGCATGTAGTAAAGGAGGTGGCGCTCCCATCGGCTTTCCCAGTGATCGTGGCCGGGATTCGTATCGGTGCCGGTCTAGGCTGGATGTCCCTAATCGGCGCGGAACTGGTGGCGGCCGAGGCTGGTCTGGGATACCTGATCGAGGCGGGACAGAACATATTGGCGCTAGGGCAGGTGATCGCTGGTATGATCGTTATCGGCCTTATCGGTACGGTTATCGATGTAATCCTTCGGATTGTCGAGAGGCGAGTAGGGCATTGGCGCCAATAGATGTTACAAATAGGGGTGAGTGTAACCCATATGAAAGAAAAGATAAGGTTTGAGAGCATCTTCAAGGAGTTCGTTAAAGGGCGTCGAAGCATCTTGGCTGTGAAAGACTTTAACTTCACAGTCAGAGAGCATGAGTTTTTAGTTTTGGTTGGACCCTCTGGTTGTGGTAAAAGTACCCTTCTACATATGGCAGCAGGGCTGGTAAAGCCTAGCCGGGGCCAGGTTCTGCTAGACGGACGGCCAGTAAGCGGCCCCGGTCCGGATAGAGGAGTTGTATTTCAGCAGTTCGCCCTTTTTCCTTGGAAAACGGTTTTCGAGAACATCGAGTTTGGGCTCAAGTACCAAAACATCCCCTCGAATGATCGAAAACAGATAGTGGAAAAGTATCTCGCCCTCATGGGGTTAGAAGACTTCGCCCATAGTTACCCTCACGAACTGTCAGGCGGTATGAAGCAAAGGGTTGCCATTGCTCGTGCTTATGCTATCAACCCCTCGGTATTGTTGATGGATGAGCCCTTCGCGGCTCTGGATGCTCAGACTCGCATCGTGATGCAAGAGGAACTGATAAAGCTGTGGAGGCGAGATAAGCCCACGGTGATTTTTATCACACACAGCGTGGATGAGGCTGTGTATCTAGGCGACCGGGTGGTTGTGATGACCAAGAGGCCTGGGACGAATAAATGCGTCATCGATATAACCGGTTCTGTAGGCACGGGAGATTGGCGGGAGCAGTCTATCGATGATGTAATGGCATCTTCGCGATTCAACGAGTTGAAGTTGGAAATCTGGCGGTTGGTTAGGGCTGAGATGGAGGGTGCTGGTGCTCAGGGTGGGCAAGTAAAGGAGTAGGGCACTCCATAATAGATACCGAGTGAAGGGTGGTGATGTATATAGAGTTTCAATAGCAATTCGACTGTTTAACTATTTGATTTCAACGGCGCAACACAATCAGGCTGATTATTTTGGGCAAGATCAGAGTAGCAAAGGGTGCATAATTAGCACAGAAAGGAACTGTATATGCGTAAAGCTTCTTTCATCACCACGCTGATCTTCCTCGCGCTTGCTCTTGTGTTAGGTTGCTCTCAACCTGCTGCTGAGCCCACCAAGGCACCAGCAGCAACTCCAGCCGCGCAAACCAAGGCTCCGGCTGCTGAACCTACAAAAGAAGCCGAGCCTACGAAGGCCGAAGCCCCTGCTTCTGGAGGAGTGAGCGGTCTGGCGGTAGTCCGAGCTAGCCATCAGCCTTGTTTGCACGCCTTACCTACCATCCTGGGTATGAAGAAGGGATGGTTCGAGAAGGAGGGCATCCAGATCGACTTTAAGTACTTTGCCGCTGGGGCTCCGCAGGTCGAAGCTGGAGCAGCGGGTGGCTGGGATGTTGGCGCCATGGGCACCCCGCCTACTATTGTAGGCGGCTTGAGCTATGGACAGTTAATGATCGGTGTATCCAACGACGAGTCGATTACTAATGCTTTGGTAGTGCGTCCTGAAGCATTTGATACCTGGCTCAAGGATCCCAAGACCGGGGTTAAGGGCAAAACAGTGTTGTGCTCTACTATCTCTACTGGTCACTTTGTGCTGACCAAGTATCTGGCAAGCCTAGGATTGACCGATAACGATGTGAAAATTGTCCATATGGATCAAGCAGGCATCCTGACAGCCTTCACATCCGGTCAGGGAGATATCGCACAGGTATGGGCGCCCTTCGGTTATATGCACGAAGAGAAGGGACTGAAAGTGCTGGTCGGTGGGAA
>JBMNNU010000229.1:0-5374 GCA_050942695.1 Chloroflexota bacterium | reverse complement strand
CCTAAGCTTCCTGTCTATCAGCTTAATGCCCTCAACCCAGCCTGTTGTCTGCTGATCTTGAGGGACTGCTCCGATAGCCCGTTCAAAATCGTCTAGTACAGGCAGGATCTTCTCAATCAGGGAGGCGTTGGCGAACTTTATCAATTCGGCGCGTTCCTGCTCTGCACGCCTTTTGAAATTTGCCAGATCTGCCTCCGCTCGCTGCCAATTGGCCAAGCAGCGCTCAGCTCGAGCTTTTTCCTCCTCGAGTTGGCTTTGAAGGGTCTCGGCCTGCTGGTCGCCTGGTGTACCAGCAGGCTCTTGCTGAACCTGCTGATCATCAGCGCTTTCAGCCCCGATATCCCCTTGATCCTTGGTCATCATTCCTCCAATTAGTACGGTTGTTCTACAAGCCGGTCCAACAGTCCGGCCATAAACCGGACCAAAGAAACAGCTCTCCAATATCTCATCCTCGTAGGCCCAACAACGCCTACAATACCCGCTGCTTCACCCGATGGGCCATAGCGCTTGAGGATCACGCTGCAACCTTGCATCTGCTCAGCCAGGTTCTCTTTGCCTATCACCACCCGCATCCCGCCGGTTTCCAGCACTTCGGCCAAGAGAGGCATAAGAGAGCCGCCTCGCTGGAGCACCTCCATCAGGTCGATAAACTGCTGAGTACGACCGAACTCCGGCTGCTCAGATATGAAGCTGATTCCCTCGAAATGGATCGCATCTGCCCAGTTCCATCTATCCTGCTCCATGGTCCGGGCAACCACCTGCACGATTTCCCGCTCCGCCCCGACCAGATTGGGTACAACCTGCGCAATCTGGTAGCCATCTTTACCCTTCAGAAGATCGCTCAAACGGTTGCTTAGCTTTATCAGCTCTTCCCGCTCGATGGGTAGATCCATGCGCAGCAGCCTCTGCCGCAACGCCCCAGAGTGCAGGATGATGACTACCAATACCAGATCATCTTGCACAGAAACCAGCTCGATCCGCTTCAGCCTGCCTTCGCGAGATTGAAGCTTGGTCACAAGAGCGGCTGAACGCGACATCTGAGCCGTCACAGCAGCGGCCAAAGGCCCCCATTCATCCACTTCGGTTTCCACTTGATGGAACTGGTGGATAATCATCTGCTGCTCCACGGGGGTGAGGCCTACCTCAGTCATAAGGTGCTCGAGGTAGTAGCGATATCCGAGGTCGGTAGGAACCCTCCCCGAGGATGTATGTGGGTGCGTCAGCAGCCCTCTCTCCTCCAATTCCATCATCTCGTTCCGAACGGTAGCCGAACTCACCTTAAGGCCTGACCGCTTGGTCACCCTGTCAGATGGAACCGGATTAGCCGTTATCACGAAATCTTCGACGACCGTTTTGAGGATCGCCTGCTGTCGTTCGCTGATCTCAACCATGAGATACCTAGATACCAAACCTCTTCGTTGCCTTTAAAACCGAACACTAAGGGCTGCCGCAGGCGGCCATTAATATATTAGCACTCTCACCCCGAGAGTGCTAACAGGTTAGCACGAGACCAGAAGTCTGTCAATAATCATGGGTTAAATCTTGATGGTGCTGATATCAAGGCTGGGTCAAGAGGTACTACGACTGTTCCCATAACCGAATAACCCTGTGTTCCATCCGGTTGGGGAATGGCATAGGGAGTGCTGTGCCTATCCTTTAGAGAATGTACAAGAACGAAGCGAGTAACTGATCGTTTGTGAGTCCACAAGGAGGTGGGAGAAAAATGATCGTAACAGCGGTTCGTGCTACGTTGCTGTTGGCGCTGGGCATCGCCATACTAGTAACGCCTGTTGCTGAAGGGACCACTCCAAGAAATGCGGCTCCAGCCAACGACGCTAGTCTTCAAGCCGAGTTGGAGGGATACATATCAGGTCTGAACGGCACTTATGGGGTAGCGGCAATCAACCTGAACGATGGAAGCGGAGTGTTTGTCAACGAGGAGATGCTTTTCCCAACTGCCAGCATGTACAAACTGCTGGTGATGTACCGAGTTTACGAGGCGATGGAAAGCGGTTCCCTTTCACCGGAGGATACCCTGACCATCGCATCTGAGGATTACATTGGAGGCGCTGATGCCATCTTCGCACCCGGTGACGCCGTCACTGTAGGATCCGCGCTCGAAGCGATGATCACACAGAGTAGCAATGCCGCCGCCTATGCATTAGCCCGTGCAGTAGGTGGGTGGGACGTTGTAATTTCGGCAGCCGGTGAACTGGGGATGAGTAACACCGTCTTTGACGGCGACTTCTTCAGTACCCCTACCGATATGGCCCGCTTCTTCCGGCTATTGGCGGGGCGGTCGCTGGTCAGCCCTTCGGCCAGCAATCAGATGATCGACCTGCTGCTGGGACAGATGACCAACGATCGCATTCCGGCGCTTCTGCCTGCGGATGCACAGGTCGCCCATAAGACGGGCGAGCTACCCGGAGTGCGAAACGACGGTGGCATTGTTAGCGGCGCTGGCGGCCGGTACATCATCGTGGTGATGAGCCAGTCGGGGGATCCCGAAGAACAGGTCCCGGCGGAGGCCGAAATCAGCAGAATGGTTTACGAAGCCTTCGGGTCGTAGGTGACCTTCGGCCGGTACAGGGGTTGGGCACAACCATCCTCTGTACCGGTTTATCTCTACCTTAGTAGCTCATGCCGCCAATTGGTTCCTGATCATTCTTGGGGTGATGGTATACACCAGACGGAAAACCATAGCGCCCTCAGGTCCTTGATAACGCCCAGCTATCTGCCACCCACGAGACAGGTAGAAAGCTAGAGCAGCCTCATTGTGGTCGGCTACCGCAAGCTTAACCCTGTCCACGAAACGGTTGGCCATCTCCTGCAGGAAAGCCCGCGCCAGTCGCTCAGCATTTCCCTGGCGCCGGTGCTGTGGAGATACGCCCAACAGCACCAGGCTCGCTGGGGGAATCCCTTCAGGATCTTCTTGCCAGGATTCAGATTCTCGCCCTCGACGCAACGTTAGGTAGGGGCGAAGGTATCGGGCTAAAGCAACCAATCTGGGTGGTGAGAGAAGCAATTCTTTCAAGATGTGGAACATCAAAAAGGGCCAACGGCGGCGAATGAAGCGGAGGCGGTGAGCGCGAGCGTCATCGGAGCCGGCAATGAAAGCTACAACCTCTCTGCCATACATCGACACAAAAGCGCACCCACCAGAGATGTGTATGTAGGAAGCAAACAGCTCCTCCAAAAAACCTGCTCCTAGAGCGGTTAGCAGGCTATCGGGGAAAGCTAGTTTGAGCAGCCGCACCACATCAGGGATATGCTCTGTTGCTAATGGTGTGATGCGGTAGGCACTAGAAGGTCTATCTGCTTCACACAATCCTAGTATCGTCTGTTTGAGAGTAAATTCCGGCTGGCATAAGAAGACTCCCTGAAGCCGTCTGGCTTCTTCGTGTCTCCCCAGAACCCGCTCGGTGTTCTGGGCAGTTGCACTTTCTGTACCGAAGCCAGCTTCCGCCATTCGATGCATGCTACAAAACATACTGTTGCCCTCTTGCTGTTCTTATGATATCTTCGGATTGGTAATCGTTCTGTATAGTTATGTCACTTTTATTTGCAGAACAGGTAATCACTTTTTAAGGCTAAGGACAAATAAAGATCTCTCCGAGCCTCACGACCTAAAGGCGCACGCCTATGGCCGATGAGGCCGTTCGCCGAAACGGCGGACTCTGACGATTCAGGGTCTCGGGTGGGGAAGGAAACGATCCCGCCTCCGCGTGCTGGGAAAGGAGAGGGCGCAGGTCGAGCTTAGGCTCCAAGTGCCCCCTTGACGTTCCAGCATGGGGGGCGGGATTTTTTTGAGGGGCAAGATAATATGGGCGACTCAAAATCGGTCTCAGACAAGGTGATCGCAACCAAAGGTATAGAGCGCGAACCACAAGGCGAAGCTGGCACCATCCCTTGCACCAGCAACCGCCCAGTAAACCGGTACGATCGCATGGAGTGGGCGGGGGCTTTTGGGGATCTGGGGACCCTGATCCCCTTCGTAGTGGGATACATTGCTGTATTGAAGATGGACCCGGTGGGGGTGCTCCTGGCCTTTGGCATCACAAAAGTGGCGGTTGGCATCATCTACAAAACCCCCATGCCAGTGCAGCCTATGAAGGCAATCGGTGGGGCAGCGATCGGCCAGGCCGGCGCTATCACCCCCGGCATGGTGTACGGCTCGGGGTTGGTAACAGCCGCGATCTGGCTCATCCTCGGCCTCACCGGCGCCATCGACAAACTGGCAGGTCTCGCATCTAAGCCGGTGGTGCGGGGGATCGTCCTTGGGCTAGGTTTCACCTTCATCCTGGAGTCTCTGCGGATGATGGGATCCGACCCCTTGATCGCGGTGGTAGGTGTCGTAGCTACCTACCTACTCCTCACAAACTCGAAGTTCCCCGCCATGTTCGCCCTCTTGCTTTTTGGGATCGCGGTGGCGCTCTTCCAGCAGCCTGAGCTACCTTCTCGATTGATACAGGCAGGTGCCGGCCTGCGGCTGCCCTCGTTTCCCCTGGCCGAGCTCACCTGGCAGGACATCCTTTGGGGTGGCCTTATCTTGGCGCTGCCTCAGGTACCCCTCACCCTGGGCAACGCCTGCATCGCCGTGGTGGCCGAGAACAACGAGCATTTCTGCGATCGACCGGTTACGGAGCGTAAGGTCGCTACCAGCATGGGAATTATGAACCTCTTCTCCCCAATCGTCGGCGGCATCCCGATGTGCCATGGGGCGGGCGGCATGGCAGGCCACGTGAGATTTGGTGCAAGGACAGGGGGAGCCCTCGTGATCCTGGGGCTGATCATCATCCTGCTCGCCCTGCTGCTGGGCAACTCGGTGGAGCTAATATTTCAGATGTTCCCCACAGCGATCCTTGGCGTGATTCTCTTCTTTGCTGGAGTAGAGCTGGCTCTAACAGCCAGAGATATCGGCTCCAAGAAGGAGGACTTCTACGTGATGCTGGTGACGGCGGGCCTCGCCACCTGGAACATGGGAGCGGCCTTCGTGGGCGGGGTAGCCCTCTACCATGCCCTCAAGAGGGGAATAGTCAAGCTGTGATCCGCCATCCTCTACAGCCTGGCATCTCAAATGTTTTGGCGAGAATACCCTGGGGCAGGCGCCAATCAGACGATCAAACTCCTCAAAGGCCTGGCTGATTAGAGAATCCGGCGAAGCCAGGTCTTAGGCTACTCTGAAGTTTCAAAAAAACAGTTAGCGTATTCTCCGCAAGAATTTCACAAGCACTTCATGGAATCTCTCTATCACCATGTCAATCTGTAACTGCTCACGCATACCCACACAACAAGAAAGAGGGAAGCCTCCTGGTAAGATGGTAGTTGACCAAACAACCGCTGACCTAGAAAGGCTTCCCTATGAAATGGTACC
>JBMNNU010000228.1:0-5380 GCA_050942695.1 Chloroflexota bacterium | reverse complement strand
CCTTTCCATCAGTTGGTGCAAATAGGGCTATCCATCCGATACCCGGTCAGTACTCCAAGGTCTTCGGTAGCTTCTTGGCCTGATCCACCCAATCCTTCACCATATCCAAGGTTGGAGTGCGCTGAGACAACTTCATACTACCGTTGATCTCCTCCAACTTGGCATGGAGATTCTCAGGAACCCGGTTAGCCAACTCTTTCACAGTGTCTACACCCGCATTCTCCAGAAGATCAGAGAAGACACCTGCAACACCCTTGATACGTATCAGGTCTGCCCGGTTAGCTAGCTCGAGGAGTAGCTTCGGGTCAATCCTCAGCTTGGAGGCTAATTCCTTTCGTCCTACAGCGGTTTTAGCACTCTCGAGAAGATCGTCACTATCTTTGATCCCATAATCTCTCAGCTTGGCCAAAACCTCATCAGTCATGCCCCTGATCTCATTCAGCGCTGCCATGCTAACTCTCCTCCAATTTTCTTTTACAAGATATTCGGTCGCTAGCCAGCCGGAACTTACTACCTGTCCAGAAGTCCACCAAGCCTCCTAGCAACCCTCCAGGGCTTTCCGAAGAACCGGCGTTATCCAGAAGTCCATCAATTTGGCTGGAAAACAGACGAAGACTTCCACTTAACATCGATAGACCATTTCAGACCAGACAGCTACCAGATCGGCGAAGGAGACTTGAAGGAGACTTTGTGCTGAACAACTATATTCTCGCTTATGCCCATAACAGTGTCAAGGATAGTATTTTTATACTAATCCGCATATTCCAATCTTATGATCCTTAGGATCCATAGATGATTGAAGATGGTTTCTTGGGCTGACCCCGCACCCTGATACAGCGCGCAAAGAGCAGATGATTTGGATGGATGTTGGTCTTGCCGGGGCTGCAGCTTTATGGCAAAATGCCTGGGGTCGTCCGAACCCGTAGAGCTGTTCGGATAGGTCGACGCAGCACGGGCTAGAACGATCAACTCTTTTTAGAGGTATCTGCAGACAATGCCCGACCCCCAAGCATTTAGCGAACTACTTGGCGGCCTGCCTCCACAACTAATCACCTTCATCGTCGCGATGACGCCCATTTTCGAACTCAGAGGTGCGGTGCCGCTGGCGATCTTCGGCCTGGGCATGTCCCCTTTGGAAGCTTTCTTTTGGTCTGTCCTGGGCAATGCCTTTGCCGGAGCCGTGGTTGTGGCCCTGCTGGAGCCTGTGAGCAACTTTCTGCGCGTGCTCAAGCCGTTTGACATGTTCTTCAACTGGCTGTTCGAGAGAACGAGGAGAAGGCACACAGAGACCTTCGAGCGTTATCAAAGCCTTGCGCTTATTATCTTCGTGGGGATTCCCCTGCCGATGACAGGAGCCTGGACCGGTGCTGCCGCGGCCTTCGTATTCGGCATCCGGCTGAGTCTAGCCATTCCGCTGATAGCAGTTGGCGTCATCCTGGCCGGCATCGCCGTCACTCTGCTCTCCACTGGGGTGATCCAGGTTGGGAACCTCCTCGGTTTCTGATATACCTTAATTGAGGCACGGAACATAGCATATTCTTGTTTATTGGGTAATCGATATGCGCTAGCCGGGGCAGGAGCGGAAAGCAAGCCGCCGTTCTCGCGCCTATCATTCGATACCGGCCGGCGACTTGAGAGGTTGCTCGCTTTTGCGGCTCCGTGCATGCCTTCTATTGAGGTCCCGCAGCTCGAAAAACAGCCACGTCCCAGTCAGCGCGGATGCCACCAGATCGGCGAGCGGCCCGGCCATCAAAATACCGTCCAACAGGAAGAAGCGCGGCAGGATGATCAGCGCTGGTATAAGGATCAGCACCTGTCTCGACAGACTCAGGATCAGCGATTGCCGCGGTTTCCCGACAGCCTGGAAGTAGCCAGATCCGACTATCTGGAAGCCAACCAGAGGCAGGAAGGTCATGAACACGACAAGGGCATGGCTGCCGAAGGCAATCAACTCGGCGTCCTGGCTATTAAACAAGGAGATGAGCTGGGTGGGGAACAGCCTGATCAGGGCGAAGCCCACGGTGGCGATGGCCGTGGCAGCGATGGCCGCGTACTTCAGCGCATCTTTGACTCTGTCGTATCGTTGGGCGCCGTAGTTGTACCCGATTATCGGCTGGGCGCCCTGGTTGATCCCAACTATCGGCATCATGATCAGCGTCATCAGGCTGATGACTATGCCCATGCCGGAAATGGCGACATCTCCACCGTAGTATCCGAGGGTTGTGTTCATAACGGCGCTCAGGATGCTCTGGGCGAGTTGCATGGCGAAGAAAGCACTCCCAAGGGCCATCATCTGCCACGTCGTCGCTAGCTCCACCCTGAAGTTCTTACGCCGTATCTTCAGCGTGCTTCTGCCCAGCAAAAAGTGCGACATCACCCAGGCAGCCGAAATCGCCTGCGATAAGGCCGTAGCCAGGCCGGCGCCAACCATACCCCACCTGAAACCGAAGATGAAGATAGGTGCGAGGATCACGTTCATGACGGAGCCGATGATCATCGTAGCCATAGCCGTCCTAGGCCTGCCCTCCGCCCTGATGAAGTTGTTCATCCCGAAGCTGAGCGACTGGAAGATGCTGGCGCCGAGGATGATGCGTATGAAGGTTCTGGCGTAGGGCATCGCTTCGTCGCTCGCGCCGAAGATGCGCAGCAAGGGATCCATAAAGATCAGCCCCAACACCGTCATCAGTAATGCTAGCCCTGTGAGGAGCACCAGTGCGTTGCCCATAATCGCCTCGGCCTCTTCCCGCCTTTGCTGGCCGAGTCTGATGGAGACGAGGGCTGTAGCACCCATGCCGATCATTCCGATGAAGGCGAACTGGACGATCATTATGGGGAAACCCACGGTGATCGCCGCTATGCCGAGGTAGCCAACGGCGTTCCCAATGAACACCCTATCGATGACGTTGTACATCGACATCACAAGCATCCCGACGATCGCGGGGATGGAGAAATTGATCAAAAGCCTGCTGATATTCTCCTGGCCGAGCTTGGTCGTGCTATCCAAGTAATATCTCCTCAAAGCGGCCCGAGGCATCTAAGTATGGTGGGTTACCTCAGGAAGGGTTTCAGGCAGCCATCCTTTTATGGTACGGGATTCCATCGAGAACCTCTAGCAGAAGCTGCGCCAGTGCGCCAGGATTCCCCCCCCGATGCGGTCCACATTTCCGGGCTCCATTTTCGTGCCCGTCCGCCCGCCACTCAAGCAGCGGTCTGAGACGCTCAAGCCCGGTAATGATCGTTACGAAAATATTCTTATTGATTCGTGGCCCTAAAGGGCCAGGCTAACTACGGACCGGTGGTTAAGGCCGGCCCTTTAGGGCCGCGACGGATACGTACGGTTTAATCGGCAACGATCATAACCAGGCTAATACCGACCATATCGAGAGGACGCTTTTAGCGTCCTTGAGCGTCTCAGCCTGGCCCATTTATGGCCAAGCGTCGAGATCAGGCATTTTTCCGGAGACTTGAACCTCACCCCTGCGCCCTAGGAGCCCGCCACGTTTCTGGGCTACACGCGTCCGTAGCCCAGGGCCCTGTGCCCTGTCGTCCACGTTGACCTGCATTATCCAGGATGGCATATACCAACGAGGGCTGCAGGGCAGAGCGCCCTGCACTACGGGTGCATGAGGAGACATCGCTCTTCCCGGAAACATGGCGGACACCGCTGAGTACGGGATGGCTCACACAAACAGCCAGATCGTGTAACAGACGAGCTGTAGCGTCGGGCCTTGTGCCCGAGTGGTACCTCGTCGGGGACGAGCCCCGACGCTGGTATGGAGTGACCTGTCAAGCTAGTGGTGCTGTTTTGGTTTTGGCGAGCTACTGGTTTGCTTGATCGAGTCTGGTCAGCCCGAGTTGACGGGATGCAGAGGCTAGCGGAGGAGCGGGGCCACATCGACGGTGCATCAGCCTGGTATTCGCGGGTTTGGTTATCCGCATGCTATCAGTCCGTCTGGAGCTGCCTCGGTCTACAATCGCGAGTTCGAGCTCTCGCTCTTAGCGCAAGCGTCGGGACGAGGATCCTCCTTACCGCTGCCGCGCTCGTCCGCTAACTTCTACATCCCCTCCAAGGGCTGTCAAATCCCCTTACTTATCCCTCTTTCCTTCTTAGCTATGATCGATCCTTCTTGCCTGAGTGGAGGATAGGGCTACGCCGAGGGGCCGTGGAGTAGGAGCTTCTTATCCCACCCACTCTCATCCAGACACCATGGCCCCTAGAGCGATAAACCCAGCATCCATCAGCTTTCTCGTCCGTCTATGCAAGCCGACTCTCGACACAACCTTTGGATTAAGGCTAGGCGGCCTCGCCCGTCTGCTTCGCGGGTAGACTACTACTAACGGCTCGCACGATAGCCCAGACGAACCCAAGTAGTTCCCTGGCTAAGGCCGTCACCACCTTCTGGTACAGCACTCCCCGGCCCATCATCTTCCGATACCGCCGGTTTAGGCGACACTGGGCCTTCCAGGCTATCTCTTTTGCCTCCTCGCTCAGCCCTTCATGGCGCTTCTTCAAAGCTGGCCCCACCTTCGGTACATGCCGGTAGTGGTGGGCTGCCTCTACTGCCACAAATCGCACCAAGCTATTGCCTGCCTTGGTCAACTTTCCCCGGTACACGCTGCCCCCGCTGCTTCGTTCGCTGCACACCAGCCCCGCGTAGCTCATTAACTCCCTGGGGGAACCAAAGCGCCTGATATCCCCCAACTCCGCCATCAAGGTGGCTGCGGAGATAAGCTTCACCCCTCGCAGCGCCTGCAGTTCGGCAATACTCTTAGAAAGGGGACTCTTGGCTACAGCCTGCTCGATCTCCCGCTCTATTCGCTCAACCAACTCTTCTGCCTGGCGCACCGATCGAAGATACTCCCCCAAGACCAGGGTTTGGGCTTCTGTGGGCAGCTTCACCGCCTCGATCCACATCCAGTACGCCTTGCCCCATCTCTTGATCCCAAAAGGAGGGGTAACTCCCAGACGAAGCAGCAGCTTAGTGGCTTGGTTCCGATGCCGCTGCAGGTCTCGCTTGGCCGCATCCCTCGCCCGAGTCAGCTCCCGAAACCCCTCATGCTCCACATCCGGCACCCAAACGGGCTCAAGGTCCCCATTACGCAGCAGGCTCGCCAACTTGCGCGCGTCCCGTCGGTCTGTCTTCACCCGATCCCCAGGCTTCACTGGGATCTGCGAGGGCGCCACCACCCGGCACTCGATCCCTAGCTCCCTCAGTTGTCGATACAAGGCATATCCACAAGGGCCAGCCTCGTAGCAGCAAGACAACTGCTCGAAGGAGCCAAGCCGGCGCATCACCTTCGCCACCGCCTGCGGCTTGTTGGGCACTATCCCCCATACTGTCGGCTCCCCGCTCCCTCGGGCATAAGCCACCGCGATAGT
>JBMNNU010000227.1:0-5382 GCA_050942695.1 Chloroflexota bacterium | reverse complement strand
AAGAGAGGGGGGCAGGGCGGGTCTCACTCCCAATCCTTATGTGTTTGGAAACGAGGCATTTTGGAACGGGTATGCCAAATATCGTCGGCGGACAGAAGGTGAATGAAATAAAGGTTGAGCGAGCCAGGGGACTCCGTAGAGAAATGACTGCTCAAGAAAGAGTCCTTTGGCAGCACCTTCGTGGTCATCGGCTCGGGGGATTCCACTTCCGGCGACAACAGATTATCGACGGCTTCATCGTGGATTTCTACTGTCATTCAAGGCATCTGGTGGTTGAAGTAGATGGCAGTGTACACGAGAACCAGAAGGAATACGACATCGAACGCGATAGGATCCTGTCATCACGCGGACTTCGTATACTTAGAATAACGAATAAGGATATCCAACAGAACCTGAAAGGTGTGTTGGAACGCATTTTATTAGAGGCAAATAGACTCTACCTAACCGTTGAAGAGTAATCTCCCCCTCTCCCCGTGGGGGAGGGGGCTGGGGGGTGGGGTCCGGGAGACCATCATTGGCCAACGACACGTTAGTACCAGAACAGACGATAAGAGAAGAAGACTTCACGGTCCTCTTCCCGCGCAACTACGCGCAGTATATGGCGGCGACCATCGTCGACCGCGCGATACCTGATGCCCGCGACGGCCTCAAGCCGGTGCAGCGGCGCATCCTCTACTGCATGTACATCAACGGCTATCGATCCAATAAGCCCACCATCAAATCCGCAAAGATAGTAGGCCAGGTTACCGGCGACTTCCACCCTCACGGCGACGCCGCCATCTACCAGACCATGGCCCGCATGGCCCAGGACTTCACACTCCGCTACCCGCTGATCGATGGGCAGGGCAACATGGGCTCGATAGACAACGACCCGCCCGCAGCAGCTCGCTACACGGAAGCGCGGCTGACCGAGGTTGCCGAGGTGCTGCTTAAGGATGTGGACCAGCACACCGTATCGCTGGTGCCCACCTATCTTCAGGACCCGCGGATCGTGGAGCCCCTCTACCTGACGGGGCACCTCCCTCCAGTGGTGAACCCCATCAGCGGTGTCGCTGTGGCCATGGCCACCAACGTCCCACCCCACAACCTGACGGAGGTGATCAACGCCGCCACCGCCCTGCTGGACAAGCCCGATATGTCCACGAAAGAGCTGATGAAGTATATCCAGGGGCCGGACCTACCCACAGGCGGGTCGATCCTTGGCGAGGATGGTATCCGGGAGTACCTCGAAACCGGCAAAGGGCGCTTCACCATGCGCGGCACGGTCCGATTGGAGGATAGCCCTCGTGGCCAGGCACTCGTGATCACAGAGATCCCGTTTACGACCAAGGATAAGATAAAGGAATCGATCGCCAAGGCGACAAACGAGCGGAAGCTCGAGGGCGTCTCAGACCTTCGGGACGAGTCCGACGAGGACCACGGACTGCGGATCGTGCTGACCCTGCGAAAAGACGCCAACGCAGCCCAAACGTTGAACTCCCTGTACGCCCACACAGATCTACAGCAGAACTACAACGTCCAGATGGTGTTCCTCTTCGGGGAGCAGGGTCGCACCGCCGTGGAGCCGCGGCAGGTGGGAATGGTGGAGCTTCTTACCTACTGGAACGCCCATCAGTTGGACGTGCTCACCAAGCGGCTGGAGTACGAGCTGCAGAAGGCGAAGGATCGGCTCCACATCGTGCAGGGGCTGATCATCGGGGCTGCGAACGCTCAGCAGATCGTCAAGATCTTCCAGCAGGCAGCAAACCGCCAGGTGGCTAAGGAGGAGATCAAAAAGAAGTACAAACTCTCCGAGATCCAGGCTGAGACGATAGCCCAGATGACACTCTCCCAGGTCACCAAGCTGGACGCAGGCCGGTACCAGGAGGAGCGGAAAAGCTTGGAGGCTCGGATCGCCGAATTGGAGGCTATCCTAGGGGATCAGGCCAAGCTGGTGGCGCTGCTGAAGAGCGAGTACAAGGCTGTTAAGGAGAAGTATGGCGACCCTCGCCGAACGGTGATCGACCGCGATGGCCAGGTCGAGGTAACAGTCGTCCAAAACATCATCGAGGAGAAAGGTCTATCGATACAGCTTTCCCCCGACGGCTATCTGCGGGTGATCCCGGACGGCAAACGTCGGGGTCGCAAGGACTACCCGGTTCTTGCCTCCTTCACAGCCAACACAACGGACTACGTCATCTTCGTCTCCAACCAGGGAAAGATCTATGCGCTGAGGGCAAATCGGCTCCCGGAGGCGGGTGGCAAAGGCGAGTCGATCAGGAAGCTGCTCGGTCTAGACCCACAGGAGCGGGTCGTGGGGGCTTTGGCAGTGGACGGCTTCCATCAGGACACCCACCTAGTGCAGTTCACCAAACTGGGTCGCGTCAAAAAGTCGGCGCTCTACGAGTACCGATCGGCAGACACGTCGGGTCTATCCGACCTTAATCTCCAGCCAGATGACGAGGTATGTTCGATCCTCATCGCCGAGCCGGGAGGTCACTACCTTGTGCTGACATCCAACGGCAAGGCGCTGCGTTTTGCCGACGACGCATTGCGCGCCTCCGGCCGCATTGGCCAGGGCGTTCAGGCGATCAACCTGGCCAAAGGAGCCGAGGTGATAGCAGCCTTCGCGGTAGCCGAAAAGGATAGCCGCTACCTGGTGACCGCCGCATCCACCGGCTTCGGCAAGAAGACCCGGCTTGATGAATACCCAACCAAAGGCAGGGCTACGGGTGGGGTTCAGGCCATCGGGTTGGGCACAGCCGATATCCTGGCTGCAGCCGAGATAGTAGAGGGGAACGGCGAGCTGTTGATCTGGACCGAGACTGAAGAGCCGTTGCGGGTTCCCGCCAAGGATATCCCTACAACAGCCCGTGACCGCAAGGGCAGCCTCTTACCCGGCCTCACAAAGGGAGACAAACCCGCCGGAATAGCGCGCGTGTAGCGGCGCGCACGCACCGCCTCCATTTCGCGCTTGCGCTATGAATTGCCCTGCCCCGTTTCCCTGTTATCGGCGGCAGCGAAGCCTCCCTACCTCAGTTGCATGCTGTAGCCGCCGGCGGCACTATCGAGGCCGCCGGCGGTTTGCAGTCGATGTGCTCGGCGTACCCTACGAGGTTTTGTCGGATACGGGTCGCTCATCATTGTCGAGAATCCTGTTGAGCAGTTGCTGGATCTGCTCGCGGCTGGTGGCACCGTATACGCGACTGAGGTAGATGAGCTTGTCGAAGGGGTCCTCAAGGGGGAGCTTAGCCAGCGCGCTGGCCAGCTCGTCTACGGCCCAACCGGCATTCTCCTTGCTGACCTGTTCGCCGAGTGACCAGTTATTGGTGACCGCCACCGTGCTGCCGCGCACCGTCAGCACCTGGCCGGTCAGGGGGCAATCGGCGCTGGCGAGGTAGGCGGCAACCACTGCCTGGTGGACGGGATGCCACGGGTCGAACTCACCGGGTGCGGCAGTTTCACGCCGCGTCAAGGATTGCACACCCGCGGGGAGATCAAGGGAGAGCCGGGTACGGGCTCCTGGCGAGATGCAGTTCACGCGCACACCGTAGCGGCCCAATTCCAGGCTGTGCAGTATCGTCATCGCTCCCACGCCAGCGTTGGCCGCCGCGTAATTGGTGTTGAGCGGATAGGGGGAGTTGAGACCGGCGGAGGAGGACGTGTTGACGATCGCGCGGTCGACACGGTCCCCAGCCTCATACCGCTCCCGCCAGTAGCGAGCAGCCCAATGGCTGACTGCAAAGGTGCCTTTCAGTTTCACGGCGACTACGTCGTCGAACTCATCCTCAGTCATGTTTACCAGCGCCCGAGGCCGACTGATCGCCGCGTTGTTGACCACGATGTGCAGATCCCCAAAAGCGTCGATGGCGGCCTCCACCATACGCCTGGCGCCCTGCCAGACGCTGACGCTGTCCGTGTTGGCGACCGCTGCGCCGCCCGCAGCGTTGATTTCGGCAACCACGGCGGCGGCCACACTGATGTCCGTACCACTACCGTCGGGGGCGACGCCGAGGTCATTGACCACGACCTTGGCGCCCTCCGCGGCAAAGAAGAGCGCCTCTTCACGGCCGATACCACGCCCGGCGCCGGTGATGAGGGCGACGCGTCCTTCTAGGGTTCCCATGGATGCACCTCCCAGCGAACAAAACTGATATTAGTATATGAACTTTACTGACTTGTTGAGTTCATATATTATAGAGCGGTGCATCCGTTGTCAAGCGGCCGTATCCGCCCACTACATTGGCGACATCTCCTTGTAGTTAGGGCGTTGGGCATGCCGGCGGCCTAAGTACTCCTTCGGCTACGCTTTAGATTCGGGCAGAGCGTTCACGCTCCAGGCTGTTGAAATACCTAGGCTTACCTGCTTGCCGCATTCCCTTCGGAGTAGCCCGTTCAAAAACAGCATGTTTACCTCCTGTGCCAGCTTCATGGATTGTGCTAAGGTATCGCGGACCTCCCTGTTTTGGGTGATATAAGCTTGAAACATGTCGATGTACATCTCTATCGCGGTATCGGATACGTCCGGTGAAAAAACGCCCAATTGCTTGCCTTTCCCAATGAATTCCATCACAATCCGCTTATTCGCCGCTGTAAAATCCATGAAGTACTGCCGGACCTCCGGATCGCTTTCAATGGCGTCAAAAAAGAATTGCAGGCTGTACCTGCCGTGATATCGCGTCCGGATTTGAATGTATTCCCCGATTTTTTGGATGAAATCTCCATCCTTTTCGACTAGATCCTTTATTTTCCCAATGCTTTCATCCA
The DNA here is from genome assembly GCA_050942695.1 of Chloroflexota bacterium. Lineage (GTDB taxonomy): Bacteria > Chloroflexota > UBA6077 > UBA6077 > UBA6077 > JBMNNU01. Next base: position 636 of record JBMNNU010000227.1, on the reverse strand, counting down.
ATACATCCTTTATTATGATTCGCCGGAGATTGTCCTTGCTCTTAAAAAAATTGTAGATGGATACTTTTGAGACGTGCGCTTTTTCCGCAATCTCAGTTACCGTTACCTTGTCAAACCCATATTGATCGAACAGCTCCAGAGCCGCCTGAAGGATGGCTTTTTTCTTACCGTCTCTTCTTTTTTCAAACCCGTTCATGCAAATCACCTCGGGTTATTGTGAACTATATAAACTAGAGATGTATATAAATATATCACCGTCACCTGGCGTTGTCGACGCCGACCTGGCTGCCGGTGAAAAAGGGGTATCAACTACAACTCATCGCTACCGCCCATTTGTCGCCATTGACGAAGTGAGCGTCGGGGACTGAAAAAAAGCCAGGCCTGCTGTTGGCAGCAGGCCTGGCTATGTTGTGAGCTCGCTCAGTGGGAAAAGCCCTACCTCGTCTCACCTTCGGAGGCCGGTGGTGCCGAATCCGCCGATGCCGGCGGTGTCGGGGAGGTTTGCTCCACCGGTCGGTTGCTGCTTAGCAGATAGCCGAACAGATCCGAATTAGATGGCAGCACCAGCGTGTCCCCGCTTCTGAGGATCTTGGCGTAGGACTCGAGCCGTCGCTGGAAGGAGTAGAACTCCGGGTC
>JBMNNU010000226.1:0-5395 GCA_050942695.1 Chloroflexota bacterium | reverse complement strand
CGTAGCGGCCCTCACCTCGAGATGAGGGCTATCCTCCACTAAGGGACAGATTATGAATGCCTGCCTACCTTTGGCTACCTCTCTTCGTATATGCTCATAGGCAACTGTCCGCTCTAACGGCCCAAGAAGATGAGTCTTTACCTGCTGTCGGCCGGGGGGAAGCTCATCGATTATCGACAGGTCCAGATCTCCATACATCACCAGGGCTAAGGTCCTGGGTATAGGGGTTGCAGTCATTACCAGAAGGTGAGGGCTCCCACCTTTGTCCCTTAACGCCGACCGTTGGGCGACGCCAAAGCGGTGCTGCTCGTCGATCACGACCAGCCCAAGTCGGTTGAAGCCCAGCCCCTCCTGTATCAACGCCTGGGTTCCCACCAGGATATCCACCTTGCCGCTCGCCGTTTCTTCATAAATGCGCTCTTTTTCGGAGCTGCGAGAGGCTCCGGTGAGCAGCTCCAGCCGCAACTGGCGACCCAACAACCTATCTACGAATGCCCCGGCATTCGCGTAGGCAGATCTAAGGGTGCGAGCATGCTGCTCAGCCAATATCTCCGTAGGCGCCATCAGCGCAGCCTGGCATCCTCCCACGACGGACACCAGCATCGCGACCGCGGCTACGATGGTCTTACCCGATCCTACGTCTCCCTGTAGAAGCCTGCTCATAGGTCGCGGCAGAGCCAGGTCTGCTCGGATCTCGTCGATCACCCTCCGTTGAGCCTGTGTCAGCGTGAAGGGCTGGTGGGCGAGGAACTGTTCGATGGCGCCCTCGTCCATTCGCAACTGGATAGCCCTTGCCCCCTCTTGCCATTCGGTTTTGACCTTGAGTGCTGCCAGTTGCACAAAAAAAAGCTCGTCGAAAGCCAGCCGGCGCCTCGCTCGCTCCGATTCCTCGGGAGATGCTGGGAAATGCGTCTTTTCAACCGCCTCAGCCAAAGGATACAGCGAGTATCTCTTAACTAACCATTCGGGGAGATGCTCTTCTAGCCGGCAAGCAACAGCAGGGACGACCCCAGCCATTATCTCCCTGAGCCAATAGTCGGATATGCCCTCTGTGAGGGGATAAACCGGTACCATCCGACGAGTGTGAAGGGGGTGGCGGTCCGCCAACTCCCAATCAGGGCTCTCCAGATTCAGGTGAGCGCCGTAGCCGGTAACTGTTCCTGCTACGGCTATTCGGCTGTTAGGGGCTACCCTTACCCCCCCATATCCATGGCGAAACCAGGTAGCTGACATTCTTCCTGTTTCATCTCTAACTTTTACTGTAGTACGAAACAGCTTTTTCGGGCCGGGCACAACCTGGACATCTTCCACCATACCCACGATACTCGCCGTTTCCCCATATAACAGATCCACTATCCGCTTGATGGTGCGATAGTCTCGATAGCTTCGGGGGAAGTGATAGAGCAAATCTCTAATCTTGGCAATCCCCAATTTGGTTAATCGCGACGCCCGCTGCTTCCCCACCCCCTTTAGAGCGATGATGGGGTCATCCAGATTCAGTCCTGAGTCCTGAGTCCTGAGTCCTGAGCGAGACGCAATACTTTTTTCCCTGGGGGAGCGGCTTGCAAATCCCCTCTCCCTTTGAGAGAGGGTTTTTGCTCCCCTCTCCCCGTGGGGGAGGGGTAGGGGGTGGGGTCCGTTCCCCGCATCCCCTTGTCTCGCCACACTAGGGAGCGGTTCTCGAGTCGACAGCGCCTTTATTCGCTCCGTCACTTCTGCAGAGAGAGAACAGGCAGCACGCACCGCATCCTCGCGATCTGAGACCGGCTTTCGGCTATACCCGTCTAGCAGGAACGCGATCTGCTTTGCTTCTGGCCAGGTCGGGTAGGCGTTTTCCAATGAGGCGACAGACGACACCCAGCGCGAAAGGAACTTCTCAAGCCCCCCCAATACCGTTTGGTCCGCGCACCCCTTCCGCAGCTCTTGAGCAAAAATTTTCTCGGCAGTGCTCCAGAGCTCGATCAACTTGTCCCGTTCCTTAGGCATGGGATTTGTTTGCTGTCGTTTCACCATCGAACCTTTATTCCAAATCAGCGACGCTGGATTACCGGGTGGTATTGCTCGCCAGCAATACGCTCACTCCAAACAGCCCTGGTCCCCCATGAGTGCCGCAAGCGGGGCCGGTTCGTCCCCAGAGAATATCGACAAAAGGGTTTTGTTCTCGGATCAGCCTGTACAGCTCCTCTGCTGGTTGCCGGTTATCCCCATACAGCACCGACACTTCTTCCACCAGACCTAGCTCCTCGACCGCCCTCGCCAGCCGCCTCACCGCAGCCGACCTGGTGCGCACACGGTCCAGAGGGGAAAAAACCCCATCCAACAATTGAATTATCGGTTTAATAGAGAGAAGTTGCGCGGCAAGGGTTTGAGCTAAGCCCGCCCGTCCTCCTCGCCGTAGGTATTCGAGGGTATCCATCGCAATAAATAGGCGGAGCCTTGGGATCAATTCACCGGCAAGGGCAACGCACTCAGATAGATCGGCTCCCTTTTGCCCGAGCCTCGCCACTCGCGTAGCCAAGCAACCCAGCGCTCCGCTGAGGGTCTGTGAGTCCAAAACGACGATACGCTCCGGATCTACGCTTTCCGCAGCGAGCCTCGCCGTGTTGATGGTTCCGCTCAACGCACTCGAGACATGCAGCGATACGATGCCTTCGACTTCCCGCAGCAGCCGTGTGTATACGCTCTGGAACTGTCCTACCGAAGGCTGGGATGTCCTGGGGGTCCCCTTCTCCTCTCGCAGCTTCCTGTAGAATTCGTCGACAGAAAGTTCTACCCTATCGAGAAAGGCTATTCCATCCCAATACACGGTGTGAGGAACCACCTCGATCCCAAGCTCAGCCGCCTCCTGCGGATCCATATCAGCAGTGCTGTCCACTACCACCCGGACCCTACCCAAAGCACCTCCTCCGGCCTCCTTTGGATGAAACGGTTACCATGAGACAGCAGTAATTCTCAAGCATATTCTAAATTTTGCTTTCCCACGCAATGATCAACAATCTACTGCTCGGCTAATAACGCGTAGACTCCATACAATCCGGGGCCGTTGTGGGCTCCGATCACGGCACCGGTCCTTCCCCGCTTGATAGGCAAGCCTGGCCGCGCTTTGCTGATCAACTCATACAGTTGGTCAGCGGGCGCTGGGTCGTCGGCAAATAGAACCGCGACTTCTTCCAGAGGGCCGAGATTGAGCACCAGTTCGGCCATCCTCTTTATCGCGGCAGCCTTGGTCCGGACTCGGTCCGCCGGTATTATCTCTCCCTCTACCAGTTGGATCAGCGGTTTGATGGATAGCAGGGTCCCAGCAAAGGCCTGGGCGCGGGTCAATCTTCCACCACGTCGCAGGAACTCCAGGGTGTCTGCCGCCGCAAACAACCTTAACCGGGGAACCAACTTCTCGGCGTAAGCAACGCACTCGTCCAAAGGCGCGCCATCGTTGGCTAGAGCCGCCGTTCGAGTTACCAGAACACCAAGTGAATAGGCCAGGATCTGGGAATCGACCAGAGCGATACGGCCCGGCGCCACGATATCTGCAGCAGTCTTCGCAGCGTTCAAAGTGCCGCTCAGCTTGCCGGATATGTGGATTGAAACGATACCCTCCGCACCCTCCTCCATGAGGTGGCGATAAAGCTGTTCGAACTGTCCTACCGAGGGTTGTGAGGTCTTGGGCGTGCCCTTTTCCTCTCGCAGCTTCCGGTAGAATTCATCGATGGTTATGTCTACTTTGTCCCGGTAGGTTTCACCGTTCCAATGGACGTTGAGGGGTATCATCTCTATCCCGAGCTTTTCGGCCACCCCATCATCAATATCCGCAGTACTATCGGTTACCACTCGGACCTTTGCCACTGCTCCTCCTCAATCAACTCGATTATTATTTTGATAGCAGGGCACAAGCCCCGAAAACCCCAGGCCCCGCATGAGTGCCCAGCACCGGCCCTATCCGGCCATAATTAATCTCCGTACCGGGATAATAGCCTTTCAGCAGCTCTTTGAGTTGCTTAGCCGGCTCCGGATCATCCCCATACAGCACCGCTAGTTCATCCACAGGCCCCAAGTCACCAACTAATTCCGCAAGCCTCTTGATAGCCGTAGCCCTGGTGCGAACCCGTTCCACCGGCAGTACTTCACCCATCACCTGGAATAACAGCTTGATAGAGAGTAGATGCCCGGCGAAGGCCTGGGCACGGCCAATCCTTCCTCCTCGCCTCAGGAACTCCAGTGTATCTAGGCATCCTATTAACCTGAGCCTGGGTATCAATTCCTCAGCGTAATCGACACACTCTTTTAACGATGCTCCCTGCTCTGCGAGTTGTGCAACCTTTGTCACCAGTATCCCCAGACAATAGGTGGTATTCGTAGAGTCGATTACCGCGATCTTGTCGGGCGCCACATTCTTAGCTGCAACCTGGGCGGAGTTACAGGTCCCGCTCAGCTTAGATGCTATGTGTATCGAAACGATTCCATCGGCATCCTCCAGCAGCCTTCGATAGGCATCCTCGAACAGTCCCGCCGACGGCTGTGATGTTTTGGGTGTCACCTTCTCTTCCCGCAACTTGCGATAGAACTCATCAATGCTGATTTCCAGCTTTTCCTGATAGGTGTCACCGCTCAAATGTACGTTCAAAGGTACTACACTGATGCCTAGTCGCTGGAACCTACTTTCGTCCATATCGGCTGTGCTATCGGTCACAACACGAATTCTTCCCATGCTTCCTCCCACAACATCGAGGACAATCCCCTGCCAAAAAGCAGATAGGGGCGGGTATATCCCCCACCCCTATGCCTCATCAAACAAAGATCATTGCAATCCCAATCAAGGGTTCACACTCTCGAAACTTTTCCGGCACCGCTGGCTGCTCCGGCTACTCTACCGACAAAATATAGGGATAGTGAGGTTGCCCTCCATCCACCACCTGAACCTCGATATGCGGCCATCGAGCCCGAATTGACTCGGCCAGCAGTTCACCTTCCCGGATCGATACTTCATCTCCGCAATAGACAGTCACCACTTCCCGCTCCGCCGGATTGACTTGCTCAATCAGATCGAGAGCGACCTCATCCAGCTCTTCACCTGCATCCACAAGTTTACCGTTCAGCAGCCCGATCACCTGGCCCTCTTCTACCTGTAACCCGTTGATTCGCGTGGATCGGACAGCCCGCGTTAGCTCTATTGTCTGGACCAAGGAAGCGGCTTCGGTCATAGCAGCCATATTGGCTTCCAGATCCAACGTCGGATTGAAGGCCACCATGGCCGCTATTCCTTCACAGATAGTCCGGGTAGGCACAACTTTCAGATCAACTCTGGCCAAGGCTCGCGCTTGTTGTGCTGTCATCAAAACATTAGGGTTGTTGGGGAGCAGTATCACCTGGGAGAATCCGGAGTGGGTGGCGCCATGCA
>JBMNNU010000224.1:0-5432 GCA_050942695.1 Chloroflexota bacterium | reverse complement strand
CGCCACGGCCGCCACGAGGGACAAATGGGTAAAAGTTGCCTCTTTTGTAGTTGTAGATCCAGAAAATCGGCTTTTCACGATCCAGGAATTTGAAAACTGCGGCGAGCAACTGCTCTCCGAAACCCTTGTCCTCTAAAGTCAGGCTTACCAGGTGGATCGTGGCTACGAGATCCTCGAACTGGGAATCTTGGAGAATCACCCATTGGAAGCCGAATTCGTCTTCTACGGCGTCGATGGTAGTATCGGTCTCCCGACCGCTAATCTTCAGAATGCGCTCCAATTCCTGGCTTAGGCTCTGGAACTCAGACGACTCCAGTGGCCGGAAGCAAACCCCCGCTCGCCCCGAAGCAGTTAACCTCAGGTTGGCCGTAAGGGTGAGGTAAGCGGTGGAGATCGCAAAGAGCCGCTCTAGCTTCGATCGGATCGGGCGGGTTCGGCCTAACAGGATATCCAGTATCCTCCTCACAGCCCCTCCATCTCCTGTTGCATTCGACTCAAACGTTCGATCCTATTTTGCACCGAGGGGTGAGATGAGAACAGCTCCGCTATCGACGACCTGCTTACGGCCGGCACGATAAAAAACGCGTTCATACCTTCTACCTCTCGCAGATCTCGGTCCGGGATTCGTTGTATGGTGTTGCTGATCCTAATCAACGCTGACGCCAATTGCGAAGGTGCTCCTGTGAGAATCGCCGCGCCGCGATCTGCTGCATACTCACGATAGCGGGAGAGCGCCCGAATCAGCAGGAAGCTGATCGCCCAGGCCAGCAAGGAAGCCAGGTAGACCAGGATGATAGAGCCGCCGTTTCGGCCTCTGCCTCTACCGTATCCGAAGCCTCCAAACATGGAGCTGCGAAGGATAAAGAAAGCTACGGTGGAGAGGAAGCTGGCTATTGTGATGACGGCCACGTCTCTATTCTTAATGTGAGTCAATTCGTGAGCGATTACTGCCTCTAGCTCCTGGCGGTTCAGCCTGTCAAGTAGGCTAGTCGTCACGGCCACCACCGAATTGCTTTGATTGCGTCCGGTGGCGAAGGCGTTTGGGATGTTGCTATTGACGATCGCCACCTTCGGCTTCGGCAGATCGCCCAGGGCAGAGAGCCGATCGATAATTCCGTGCAGTTCAGGCGCTTCCGCTGGTGTTACGATCCTCGCACCCATCGAGAGGAGCACCAACTGGTCCGATAGAAAGTATTGCACTAACAATAGGCCGCTGGCGATCACGACAAGGGGCAGGAACTCGACTCCAATCCACCAAAGAACGGCAAGAAAAGCTAGGTACACGGCGGCCAGGAGGAACATGGCGAGGAACATGCGGAGAGTCAGTCCGGTATCGCCGCCGTACCACCTCGTACGCATAGCTTCCTCCTAGTTGACACTACTTACGCGTACGCCGGTGTGGTTGACCACGCCAGCTACGCCCCCAACTTTATCCGCAGGTTTCGTAATCGTTCCCGGCGAGTTCATTCGCACGGCACCCCATACAGGGGGTGATAGGCGGCGCAAGATTCGCGCCGTTAAGCTGCTCGTTGCCTGAAATTGCTTTATTGCGCTATAGTCGCAACCACCGCAAGGAGGTGGTAATCAACGAATTATGTTTGAGGTCCAATTACCGGGGCCGATCGACGTTGCGGCCTCTCTGGAGCCCTTTCGCCGCTGGGGTGACGACCTGATCGACCGCTGGGATGGCGAGCGACTGGTGCGCACTCTACCCGTAGGCAATCGCAGTATCGCATTCCTGGCAACTCCCGCCGGCACTATAGATAGGCCGATGTTCAGGGTCACGCTTGAGGACACTGATGATATAGCGGCTTCGCTGGAAGCTATCCGGTCCACATTCCTGACACCGCCTTCACAGTTCGGTGATCTGCTCGCAACAGACCCCGTGATCGCTCGTTTAGATGGTCTCTTTCCTGGCCTGAGGCCAGTCCTACAGTTAGACCTGCTGAGTGCTCTCGTTCGCTGTATCAGCGCCCAGCAGGTTAATCTCCGCTGGGCGGCAATCACAAGGCGGAGATTGGTTGAAGCCTTCGGAAACAGACATTTAGTGGGTGGAGAGATAGTCTACAGCCTGAACGCCGAGCGGTTGGCCGGCGCCAATGTGGCCGAAATCAGAGCGCTCCAGTTCACTAGCCGGAAGGCAGAGTATCTGATAGAAGTTGCCGGGGCCGTTGCTGGCGGGAAGCTGAGTCTCCCCGATCTGGCGACGCTCCCCGATGAAGAGGTGATCTCTCGCCTCACCGCGCTTCGCGGCATCGGCCTCTGGTCGGCGGAATGGATCCTTGCGCGCACTCTGGGGCGCCCAAGGGTTGTTGCAGGTGACCTGGGTGTTAGGAAGGCCGTCGGCCTGGCGTATCTAGGGAAAACCCTGCCATCGGAGGGCGAAGTCTGTACAGCCACAGCACATTGGGGCGCTTCGGCTGCTATCGCCCAGCAGTTGCTTCTGCACGGCCTCAGCCAAGGTCTCTTGGGCTGCCCTGGCTAACGGCTGGCACCGGTGTTGCTCACCCCCGGCCGAAAGGAGACTGGGATGAGCACTATCGGCGCTGTCTTGTTGGCGGTCGGGCTGTTCTACTTCATGGTGCATCGAGCCGGGCAGCAGAGGCTGAGAGCCGTCCGGGACTCTGAAACCACTACACCGGGCGAGTTGGTGGAGGCGGCAGAGTATACTGCCGAGCGGTTGGGGGAATCGGGCAGCTTCAACCGAATCACCGGGATCAGAGGCATCATAGGCGCCGAGCAACCCCTCGTGTCCGAGCTGTCCGGCCATCGATGTGTCTACTACTCTACGAGGGTTACGCGGGAGTTTGAGGTCGTTCCTGTTCGGGGGGACGGCCGCACCGGCCAGCCCAAGCGGCGCTCCGAGACCGTGGCCAGCAACTCGCAGTTGATCGGATTTTGGGTTGAGGATGCTGGCTCCAAAGTTCGGGTGAACCCGGAGTTCGCAGAGGTCGAGCCAGCTCAGGTGATGGACCGCTTCGATTATGGCTACCTTCAACAGGGAGCGAGGCCGACTGGGGTGGATACCCTGGGTTACCACCTTCGAGAAAGCGCCTGTCCCATAGGACGGGAGGTCTACATCTTCGGAGAGGTCACCGACGCCACTGGTGAGCTGGTGATCCAACGCCCAAGGGACCGGAGGAGCAGCTTCATCATCTCGATGAAGTCGAAAGATGAGCTGCTCCAAGCGGGACACGAGGAAGCCGCTCGACAGCTCCACCGCGCCTTCGGTTTCATGGGCATCGGGATCTTTTTGATGCTAATCGCTTTCTAGTAACCTCTGGAAGCTATTCTACTATCCAGCCTTCTTCCCGCCAGGACATATCCCAGAACATCAGCTCGTAGAGGCTGCTGGGCGCAAACTCTCGCTTGATTTTCACCAGGTCGTCGGACCTGGCCCCCTCGCAAGCCTTGCGGTCGGATAGGGGTTGCCTGTATTGTATATATTGCATAGGATTTTTTGGATCGTAATGGGTGTGATCGAGGCTGGGGTCAACCTCAATAGCTACTTGCTCGCTTGGACTGGAAAAGTCCGAATGATGGCTGTGCGACCTATCCTGGCATCATCCCAAAACAACCGTCCTCTTAGGGGCAACCTGCTAGCTTCCTCATTTAGCCCCTCCCCTTCCGCTGCCGAAGAAAACTGCCAGGTTTGGTTCGGCGATCGTGTCTCGTCCAGGTGGAACCTGGGGATATGGAGATAGTGCATCTGTGGATATTGGTTGAGTCGGTTGAGTTCCACCGTTTAGCAGCTAATCTGGAGGTATCGAATGAACTATTATGGAGGACGCGGACCACAACCGGAGTTCGAGGCAACCATCAAGGACGCCCTCGATAAGTTTGGGCGTGGATCTCGGATCTTGTGGGTGATCCCGGCCATAGCTCTGATTGCCTGGCTAGCCTCGGGAATCTACATAGTGCAGCCGGGTGAAGAGGGTGTGGTTCTGACTTTCGGCAAGCACACTCAGACCACGGGGCCCGGTATGAACTACCGCATCCCCTGGCCGGTGCAACAGGTAAGCATTGTGGATGTGGAGAGCATTCGCCGCACCGAGATCGGATTTCGCACTGCAGGCGGCCAAGAGAGCCAGCGTGTGCTGGAGGAGGCGCTGATGCTCACCCGAGATGAGAATATCGTCGAGGTTGGCCTGTTGGTCCAGTACCGGGTCAAAGACTCGGCTGACTTTGTGTTTAATGTGAAGGACCCCGACAACGTACTGGCCACTACAGCAGAGGTAGCGCTGCGGAGCGCCGTCGGCCAGATGCCGATCGACGATGTGATCACCGAGCGACGAGCAGACGTTCAGGAGAGAACCCGAGTATTCCTGGAGACGCTCATGGATGCCTATGAATCCGGCATTCAGGTGACGGATGTGAGGCTCCAGGTTGCCGATGCCCCCGACCAGGTGCGAGACGCCTTCCACGAGGTCGTTCGGGCCAGGGAGGACCGAGAGCGCAAGGTAAACGAAGCCCAGGCCTATCGGGAAGACGTGTTACCCAGAGCTAGGGGTGAGGCGAAGCAGATCACAGAGGCCGCCATCGCTTTCCAGCAGGAGAGAATCCGGGTGGCGCGGGGAGATAGCACGAGGTTCCTCTCCATCTTGAAGGAGTACCAGAGCGCTCCCGATGTAACGCGGGAACGGCTCCACCTGGAGGCTTTGGAGAAGGTGCTGCCGCAGATTGACAAGATCCTCTTGGACGGAGGAAACCAAGACCAGGTGCTACCGTTTCTTCCATTGAGAGACGTTACATCGCCGGCAACTACTGCTGAATCGGGAGGTAGAGATGGGCAAGCGAGGTAATGTGCTGCTGCTGGCGATAGTGGTTATCGTACTCGGCCTCAGCCAGAGTATGTTTATTATTACGGAAACCAATCAAGCGATAGTAACACGCATGGGCGAGTATATGTACACGGCTCAGCAGCCGGGCATCTTCTTCAGGGTGCCCGTGATCGATACCGTCCACTACATGGATCGCCGGATGCTGTCCAGCGACGCCACATCGCAGGAGTATCTGACCCTGGACAAAAAGCGATTGCGGGTTGACCACGTGACGCGGTGGCGGATTTTCGACCCCTATCGCTACTATATTACGGTTCGGACCGAAGCGGGTGCCCGCGCGCGGTTGGACGACGTAGTGTTTTCCGAAATGCGCAGGGAATTGGCTACGGTGCCATTCGATCAGGTTATCGCGGAGCAGCGCGAGCATATCATGGAGAATGTTGCCAGGAGCAGCGCGAAGCAGGCGGAGTCTTACGGTATCCAGGTTGAGGACGTCCGGATAAAGCGGGCCGACCTGCCGGAAGAGGTCCAGGAGAGCGTATTCGAGAGGATGAAAGCCGAACGCTCCCGCGAGGCGAACCGGTACAGGGCCGAAGGCGAAGAGGAGTCGGCGGAGATCCGAGCTGGCGCGGACCGCGAGAGGGCGGTGAT
>JBMNNU010000223.1:0-5493 GCA_050942695.1 Chloroflexota bacterium | reverse complement strand
CGCAGCGTTGAGGTCTGGCGGGCTTGGGGTGAGAGGGACGGACCCCACCCCCAACCCCTCCCCCACAGGGAGAGGGGAGCAAAGCGGGCCTTGGGGTGCCCCCAATAAATCATTTACTTATACAAGGGTCAATAATTCCAGCTTCGGAGGATTACATTGGCTAACGACCTCAATAACACACATGAGAGATCAGAGCCTCGCGAAGAACATCCTTCCTTCCAAGCGGAGGAAACTTCACATCCACCCCTCTTTAAGGTAGCCGGTTTGGTGCAAGGCGACAACATCGAGATCAAACAGGGCGCAGCTTTAGCTGTGATGGCCAACGAAGCCCGTATCGAAAAGGGAGGGTCGTTGATAACCGTCGCAAGAGATCTCGAGGTCCAGATGGGCGCTTCTCAATGGCTGCTGGCCGGCGAAGCCCATCTGGAACAGAGCGGCTCGGGCATTGTGATAACTAGAGAGATAGAAGCGCCCGACGCAAAAATAGGGGTAGTGATTAGCGGCGAAGTGGCAGGCAACCTACAGGTGGGGGTGTTACTAGCAAACCATGTGGATGGAAACGTTCAGGCGCTTGTTGACACCCGTACCGCCATCCGTTTTGGGGCAGCGTTTGGAGCAGTTCTTGGCTTCTTCCTGCTGTTGAGGCGCTTAATCGGCGGGCGCTAGGCGACTATTCGAATACCTATGATAGGTTGCGCTGTTCAGCTTCGGTTGACTCTTACTTAGCCTGGTGATAGACTCCATTAGGCCACCGGTCTATCTATGGCAGATAGCTAAGGAGGGTATATGGAGACAGGCACCCTTACTAAGGACATCGCTCACGCCTCAGACCTTTTCGTTGCCATCATCGAAAAGCTACTGACACAGAAGATGCTCGATCAGAGCTTCGATCAGCAGGTCACGCCGTCTCAGGTGGTAGCCCTTCGTTACCTATCGTTGAACGAAAGCAGTTTAATGAGCGATGTAGCCGAAGGCCTGGGGATAAGCTTTCCGGCTGCTACCAAGACCATCGACCGCCTTGTACGGAAATCCCTGGTCAATAGAACGGAAGATCCGCACGACCGTCGAGTAGTACGTATCCGCCTGACTGAGCAAGGTAAGCAGTTGGTTGAAGAGATAAACCAAGAGAGATCTCGCCGTTTTGCAACGGTGCTCGAGCGTATGGATCCGCGATCGTTGAACTCGCTACATCAATCTATGGAAAAGTTCATCAATGCGGCTATAGATGATGAGGATACTGCTCGCTCTTTGTGCCTACATTGTGGCAGCGAGCACCACGAGGACTGTCCTATTAAGGTCGCTTATCTAAGGCTGACTAGAGCATCGGGATCTTAGAGCTGTAGCTGCTACATGCCTATCCCGAGTGATTGTGCCGTTATCGTGATCCGTTCGTTTCAGCCTGGTATCGGTATTTGTATATAGGCTTTCCTTACGTAACCTCCCTACTATTTTTATGTCTTTGGTCCGCCTCTCCACCATTATTGTTAGCTGGAATACTCGCGATCTACTTGAGCGCTGCATAAAATCAGTGCTTGCTTCGATTCCTGAAAGCATCCAATCCGAGATAATCGTCGTCGACAACGCATCAACGGATGGCAGCCCTGAGATGGTACGCAGCCGTTTCCCAGAGGTATCTCTCCTAGTGAACGACCGGAATGTGGGTTTCGCGGAGGCAAATAACCAGGCAATCCGGAAATCTGCCGGAGAGTACCTTCTACTACTGAACCCCGATACCGAAATAGTTGGCGAGGCCATTCCGGAGATGCTTCGCTTTATCGATCAGCGTCCCGACATAGCCGTCCTAGGGCCAAAGCTGTTGAACCCCGATGGAAGCGTTCAGTCATCCCGCCGCAGCTTTCCCACCAAGGCCACAGCCTTTCTCGAAAGCACCGTCCTCCAACGGTTGCTGCCCAACCACCCCGCCCTACAACGTTATTACGCGATGGATCGATCCGACGAGGTGGTCCAAGAGGTTGACTGGTTGGTTGGAGCCTGCCTCATGGTCAGATCTGAAGCGGTGAAAACGGTGGGACTGCTAGACGAGGGGTTCTTTATGTACTCGGAGGAGTTAGACTGGTGCCGCCGGTTGGTAGATGCAGGTTGGAAGGTGATGTACCTCCCATCGGCGAGAGTCATTCATTATGGAGGGCAGAGCAGCGACCAGTATCTGTTCGGAAGGCACATCCGTTTCCAATACAGCAAATGCCGCTACTTCGAAAAGCATCATGGATATCTGTTTGGCCAGCTACTGCGGTGCTTCATCTTCTTGAACTATCTCTTCCTCCTCGGAGAGGACATAGTGAAGCTGCTGCTTCTCCGTAGAAAGCGCGCTATGCGCAGACAGCGAATATCCACTCTCTGGCAGGTATTGGTCTGGCAGGCGAAGTGGGTGGTGAGTTGGGGTAAGGTGCGCCTTTGAAGCCACGGATTTTGATGGTAACGGGTGAATATCCTCCGCAGCTAGGGGGTGTAGGTGATTACACGGCCCTTCTCAGCTCCCATCTGCTGGACAATGGGGCTGAGATCACGGTGTTCACATCCGGGAGTTGTGCCCAAACATCCGATTCAGTGCCGGTAGTCCGTTGGGATCGACCCTGGGGTTTCTCTTGTTGGCCTCGAATACTGTCGGTCGCCCGGGATCACAGGGCGCAGATCGTACACATTCAATATCAGGCAGCAGCCTACGGCATGCATCCGTTTGCAAACATTCTCCCTGGGTATCTGCGGTTGCGCCTTCGAGATGTGAAAACGGTCACTACATTCCATGACCTCAGGGTGCCCTACCTTTTTCCCAAAGCGGGACCTCTGCGTGGTGCTGCGATTCGCATCCTGGACATGCTGAGCCACTCCACTGTTTTCACGAACGATTCAGATCTAAAAAAAATGGATGGCGCTAGGCCTACGACAACAGGCCGAATACCCAGGCGATGGTTCATCCCGTTAGCGAGCAATCTGGAGTGCGCTCCACCCATGGGTTTCGATCGGGCTGAGCAAAGGCAGCAGTGGGGCGCCGGAGAAGATACTCTCGTACTATCCTACTTCGGCTTTATGAACAGTTCTAAAGGAGTTGAGTTTTTGTTACTGGCTTTGGAGCAGTTGGTCGCAAGAGGACTCGATTCCAGATTGGTAGTGATTGGCGGGGAGACCGGGGATGTAGATCCTACCAACCGCGAATACGCGCAAAAGATCAGACAGCTCATCGCGTCACTGCATTTGGAAGAAAGGATATACTACACCGGCTTCCTACCCCCTTCTGAGGTATCGGCAGCCCTTCTCTCTTCAGATATTTGCGTCCTACCCTTCCGCGATGGGGCATCGCTGCGAAGGGGTAGCCTGATGGCTGCGATCGTTCATGGCCTCCCTGTAGTTTCCACCTTCCCGCAACAGCCTGACGCGCTATTTGTCAATGGAGAGAACATAGCGATGGTAAAGAGGGATAGTCCTCACGATATTGCCGACGCCGTAGAGCTGCTGTGGAGAAACCCGTCGGCAAAGGCTCGGCTTTCGCGCGGCGCAAAGCAGTTGGCTTGTCATTTCCAGTGGCCAGACATCGCCAGACGCCACATGGAGATGTATGATACCCTTCTATCTCGATAACTCTACTAGAATCATGGAATTATCTAAATATTATAGCTATCACCTCGATACGAGGCTCAGAATCGGTCCGGTACCAACTGTTGCCCTGGCTCTCTTGGCCGGGGTAGTGCTGGCCTGGGGTATTGTATTCCACTCACCCTTCATTACCCTGGTAGCCCTTATCGAGTTGAGCCTGGCGATAGCCATCTTCAACAGACCCAAATGGGGTCTCTTAGCCTTTGTAATCGTGGCTAACCTCCTCCCGTTTGCCGTAAGCCCCGTCAAACTCTTCGGTTTTGGCCCCACTTTTATCGATATCGTCCTTACTGCTACGCTTACAGGGTGGCTTTTTTGGGCTTTTTACCATCGCAGGCCGATCTCCGGCGGGGGATTTGGGCTGCTGATCTTGCTCTACCTCGGTTTCGCACTCCTGTCCTTTGTCCTGGGCCTTACATACTCGATTTCGCCGGAAAGGTTCCGACTCTTCCTGAAAAGCATCAACAGCACCCTGTTGTTCTTTAGCGTCATAAACTGCGTCCAGTCGAGAGATGAACTGAAAAAGCTTGTGGTTGGACTGATACTGGGTGGCATGGCTGCTTCGCTGATAGCGCTCGCAATTCTGGCTCTTCCAGACTCCACCGCAATCGAGATTCTCTCATCCTTGGGCCCTCTCGGCTATCCTACCGGCTCAGGCGTTCTCAGGCCTATTGCCGATACAGAGATCATCAGGGCTATTGGGACATCCATCGATCCAAACGTGCTAGGGGGGTTGTTGATGATGGGCAGCGCCATGGCGGCAGGTCAGCTCATAGCCCAGAAGCCGGTTCTGGATCGGCGGCTGCTGGGGGTGGCCCTCATGGTTGCGGTCGCAGGGCTACTGTTAACCTACTCTCGCAGCGCGCTAGGGGGGCTCGTGATCGGGGTGGCAGTTATCGGTATCTATCGAGACCGCCGAGTCTTGCTGGCTATGATCGTAGCGGCCATGCTCCTCCCTATTTTACCCCAATTCGATATCCTGCTTTCCAGACTCCAATCAGGCCTGACTTTCCAAGATAGAGCGGCTGCTATGAGGCTAGATGAATATGCTAACGCATTCAAGACGATAGCAGCCTATCCCTGGTTTGGCATTGGGTTCGGAGATACACCCTCGATAGATCTTTTCCTCGGGGTTTCTAGCATCTACCTGCTGATCGGCCAGGAGATGGGGCTTGTGGGCCTCTCTTCCTTTTTGGCTATTCTGGCTTTGCTTGCCTGGAAGATAGTCGCTGCTATAGGAGCAGCTAAGGATGAAGAAATCCGGGGGGTATTACTAAGCCTAGCGGCTGCCATGCTAGCCGCAGCGTCGGCAGGATTGCTTGACCATTATTATGTCAATATAGTGTTCCCCCACATGGTGGGGCTGTTCTGGTTTTATATCGGGTTGAGTGTCGTAGCCGCGAGGCTTGCAACAGAGTAGAAGAACTACCGGGCGGGCACGGAGGCCCGCCCCTACATATCTGGATCATACTGTCAGAGTACTATCTCAGCTCTTCCGGCACCTTTAGGACAGCGCCGGTGGTGGCCGATGTTACGAGCGCGGCGTATCGCGCTAGATAGCCGGTCGTGACCTTGGGCTTCGGTTTTTGCCAGGCGGCGAGGCGCCGGTTCAACTCATCCTCTGAAATCTTCAACTCCAACCGTTTGTTGGGAATGTCGATTTCTATGATATCCCCGTTTTGCACCACGGCGATCGGCCCGCCCTCAGCGGCCTCCGGGGATACATGGCCGATCGAGGCTCCGCGGCTAGCCCCTGAGAAGCGCCCATCCGTTATCAACGCCACGTCTTTATCCAGCCCCATGCCGGCGATGGTAGATGTGGGTACCAGCATCTCTCGCATACCGGGTCCGCCTTTGGGTCCCTCGTAGCGGATCACCACC